>CAZZHP010000069.1:0-4983 GCA_964653925.1 uncultured Eubacteriales bacterium
CTGGCGATAACGTAGAGATGGATGTTGAGCTTATCACTCCAATCGCTATCGAAAACGGTCTCCGTTTCGCTATCCGTGAAGGCGGTAGAACAGTTGGTTCAGGTGCTGTTATCAGCATTAACGAATAATTATAAATATTAGTTAACATTAACTTATTTATCCCACCGAGGTTTCGTTACCTCGGTGGTTTCTTGTTGTTTATATATCTTGTATTATTTGGCAAAGAACCAAAAAAATGCCTGTCATAATCTGACAGGCATTAATAGCATATTTTATGATATAATTTTTACTTCTATATTTTTATACTTTGATTAGGCTGTGGTATTTTGCTTATCCATATTGTATATGGTATTGTCTTTTGCAACCATTGATATTGGCAGATTTGGCATCGCATCGTGAAAACGAACGATAAAACCGTTGAGCCTCCCATCTGGCATACCGGTAACAAGCCTTTTAGCGTTTATCTTTTTAGCAAAATTGACAGCAGTTTTAACTGCGTCATTATCAAATATAATAGTCATTTCACCATTATAATCTTTTGCAGTTTGATAAAGATACTCTATTTCGTTGCTCATAGGAGCGTAGTCGGATACCTGCGGTCTAACCATAAGTATGTGTATATTGTAGTCAAAACTTTTGGCTATATCAGAACCGATTTTTATCAATCTATCGCAGGCATTTTGGGCAGTTACACAGATTAAGATTGTTGCTTTTTTATCCAAATTCATTCATACACCTCCATATATATTTTATCTATATATATAATAACATATATTTGTGTTGAAATAAAGATATTTTTATGAATTTTGTATGAATTATTAATTATTTTTTTCGTTAGCAGGTTTAAAAGTAGGTACAATATCCTTTAATGCCTCAACTGTTTTGCCAGCATCGGTGGTTTCGGCAGCCTCTTTGAGTAAAACAAGTTTATCGTCCATATCTTTGATATAAGCATTAATCTGCTCTTGTGTTAAAATTTTCTTTCTTTCAATTAATATCTTCTTATGGCTTGTTTTATCACAATCATTCAAATTATAAAAGAGTTCCTCGTATAATTTTTCACCAGGTCTCAAACCTGTAAATTTATAATTTTCTCCTTCAACAGGGGTAATACCGTTCAGTATAAGTAAATTCCTTGCTAAATCGACAATTTTAACATCATCACCCATATCAAGGACAAATATCTCACCGCCGTTTGCCATAGCGGCCGCTGTCAATAATAACGAAACTGCCTCAGGTATAGTCATAAAGAAGCGTCTCATTTTAGGGTCAGTTATAGTTAACGGTCTGCCTTTTTTGATTTGATTCATAAACAAAGGTATAACGCTACCGTGAGAGCCTAAAACATTACCAAAACGGGTTATTACAAATTCCGTTTTACTGCCACGCATAACCTTTGCCTCGATGTATTGCTCACAGCAACGCTTAGTAGCACCCATTACATTTGTAGGATTTACAGCCTTGTCAGTCGAAACAAGCACAAACTTCTGTACACCGTATTTCTCGGCAAGGTCAATAACATTTATAGAGCCAAATACATTGTTCTTAACCGCCTCATCTGGCACAGTTTCCATCAATGGCACATGCTTGTGTGCGGCTGCGTGGAATACAAGGTCAGGTTTGTATTTGGCAAAAATTGATTCCATTTTATCATAATCGCATATTGTTGTGATTATGGTCTTTAAATTTAGGGAATTGCCGTATTCAATACATAAATTTTGTTGAACATCATAGGCACAATTCTCGTAAACATCTAATATTATAAGCAATTCTGGTTCGCAAGAGGCAATTTGATTAACAAGCTCGCCACCAATAGAACCGCCACCCCCTGTAACAAGACATCTCTTGCCCTTGATAAATTTCTTGATAGGGGCTTTGTCCAAGTCTATCGGTTCTCTACCGAGCAAGTCATTAATATTCAGGTCACGCACAAAAGGCATAATAGTAGACTGTTGTTTTATAGCATCAGAAAATTCGGATAAATAAGGCAACACCCTTACAGGTAACGAGGTATTTGCACATATATCCAAAATTCTCTTTCTATTCTCTTTGCCACAAGAAGGAATAGCAAAATATATTAAATTTATTTTATATTCAGCACAGATTTTTTCAATATCTTGGGTAGTACCCAAAACCTTTATGCCATCTACATCAGTGCCAATTTTACTAACATCATCATCAACAATACCGATTATATCTATCTTCTTTGCTGGGTTGTCATCGTAATTACAACTGCGTGAATTTCTAAAATCTAAAATCAAAATTTTTGCAGCTGAACCGGCACCAATAACAAGTGCGTTTTTCTTTCTTATTTTCTCCATAAATAGACTCCTCTGCTTTTAGCGAAAATATGACATTATTCATTATTTCTACATTTAATATTATATAACTTTAAATACATATTTGTCAAGACAAATATACGATAAATTAAGATAAATTTGTATTTTTTTAATCAATTTGTACATAAAATATTGTTTATACCAAAAAATAACTATATTTTCTACCTATATATACAGGACAATACCCCGTTTTGTATTGACAATATCTCAAAATTGATGTATAATCAAAAAGTTAGAGATTTATAAATTAAAAATAATTATATATTACATATATATTAATAAAGAGAGTGGAGGTTAAAAGTTTATGGTAAGGATAGGTTTTGATAACGACAAGTATCTCGAAATGCAATCTAAACATATTCTCGAAAGAATATCACGCTTTGACAACAAATTGTATTTAGAGTTAGGCGGTAAATTATTTGATGATTTTCACGCATCAAGAGTCTTACCAGGGTTTAAGCCGGATAGCAAGATTAAGATGTTACTGCAACTTGCAGATCAGGCAGAGGTCGTTATCGCTATTTGTGCGGCAGATATAGTCAAAAACAAGGTCAGGGGCGACCTTGGCATTACTTACGATGTCGATGTACTTAGACTTATAGATGCCTTCCGTGAGGCAGGCCTATATGTTGGTAGCGTAGTTATAACCCAATATAACGGTGAACCATCGGTAAATAAGTTCAGGACTAAGTTGCAATCACTTAATATACCTGTATATCTGCACTACTCTATTGAGGGCTATCCTAACAATATTCCACTTATTGTAAGTGATGATGGCTTTGGCAAAAATGAATACATAGAGACAACCCGACCGCTCGTAATTGTTACCGCACCAGGCCCTGGAAGTGGCAAAATGGCTACTTGCTTATCGCAACTTTATCACGAACATAAACATAATATTAAGGCAGGCTATGCTAAATTTGAGACTTTCCCAATTTGGAATATTCCTCTCAAACACCCTGTCAACCTTGCCTACGAGGCAGCCACCGCTGACTTGAATGATGTTAATATGATTGACCCGTTCCACCTTGACGCCTATGGTCAAAAGGCTATCAATTATAACCGAGATGTCGAGGTATTCCCTGTACTTAATGCAATATTTGAACGCATAGCAGGCGAAAGCCCGTACAAGTCACCAACAGATATGGGTGTAAATATGGCGGGTAATTGCATATTTGATGATGATGCCTGCTGTATTGCAGCCAAAAACGAGATAGTAAGGCGTTATTATAATACCTTGTGCGATAATATGTATGGTAGAGTTGGTGCGGAGGCTATATATAAGTTACAATTACTTATGAACAAAGCCGGTGTCTCAGAGAATGATAGGACAGTTTCGGTAATTGCTAACAAGGTTGCGGAAGAGACTTCCGCTCCTGCCGTAGCTATACAGTTGCCTGATGGCAAGATAGTTACTGGCAAAACCTCTAAATTGCTCGGTGCATCATCTGCCGCCCTGCTTAATGCACTCAAATCACTTGGTAATATTGATGACGAGGTTTTGTTAATATCACCTCTTGTTATAGAGCCTATTAGGAAATTAAAGGTTAATAATCTTGGCAACCGTAACCCACGGCTTCATTCCGATGAAATTTTAATTGCCCTGAGTATTTGTGCGGCAACTGACCCTACGGCAGCACTTGCACTTGAACAAATCTCTAAACTAAAAGGTTGCGAGGTACATTCCTCTGTAATATTAAGTCAGGTTGATTCCTCAATATTCCGAAAATTAGGTATGAACCTCACAAGTAATCCAAAATATCAAACTAAAAAGTTATATCATAAATAATTATACTTGGAGGGGGGATAAATATGGATATGATTTTGATTGGCTTGACTGTCATTATTGTGGCACTGCTTATAGTTGTTATTGCTTTGCTTGTTAATAACAAAAAAACAAACGGCAACAATATAGATAATGACTCTTTAAAGAATTTTTACAATAGCATTTCTGATGATTTTGCAAAAATTCGCAACGACACTCACAGCCAGAATAGTTTGCTCCGTAGCGAGATTTCTACCGCAACCCAAAATTCTATTAACAATTTTGCAAATATTTTAAGTCAAAATCAGGATACTTTTGCAAAGGCACAAAACCAAAAAATGACTCAGTTTGAGGCGAGGTTTCAAACCTTTTCGCTTGAAAATGAGCAAAAGTTAGAACTCATAAGGACTTCCATCGAAAAACGGCTTGCGTTTATTCAAGAGGATAACAGCAAAAAACTTGAACAAATGCGACATACTGTCGATGAAAAATTGCAACAAACAATTAACGAGCGTATGAACCAATCATTTTCGCTTGTAAACGAGCGTTTGGAGCAGGTTTATAAGGGTCTTGGCGAGATGCAAACCCTTGCAGTCGGAGTCGGCGACCTCAAAAAAGTTTTATCTAATGTTAAGACAAGGGGAATTTTGGGCGAGTTTCAACTCTCCGCAATACTCAAAGAGATACTCTCAACCGAGCAATACGAGGAGAATGTTGTTACCAAAAAGGGTAGCACAACCCGTGTTGAATTTGCGGTTAAGTTCCCTCAGGATAACAAGAGTTTCGTTTATTTGCCGATTGACTCTAAATTTCCGGCGGACTCGTATACCAAATTGCAAACTGCACGAGAAAATTGCGATAGCGTTGCAATAGACGAAG
>CAZZHP010000070.1:0-4869 GCA_964653925.1 uncultured Eubacteriales bacterium
CGGTAGTTAGAATCGCTCCTAATGAAGTACAGGTAGATGTTGGCAGAAAACAAGCTGGTTACATTCCTGCCGACGAGTTAACAAACAATCCAAACCTTAAACCTGAAGATGTAGTTAAGGTTGGCGACCAAATCGAACTTCTTATTATGAAGACAAATGACCAAGAAGGCACAATTATGCTTTCAAAGCGTAGGGTAGATGCTCAAAGAGGTTGGGATAAACTCGAACAGTACCTTGCTGATAATACAGTTCTTACAGGTATCGTTACAGAGGTTGTCAGAGGTGGCGTTATAGTTGTTTCTGATAATGTTAGAGTATTTATTCCTGCATCACAAGCTACTATGAACCGTGGCGATAAACTCGAAGATTTACTCAAAACCGAGGTTAGTTTCAGACTTCTCGAAGTTGACGCAAAGGGCAGACGCAAGAGAGCAGTTGGCTCTATCCGTAGCGTACTCAAAGATATTCGTGCAGAACAAAGACAAGAGTTCTGGAACAATATAGAAGTTGGCAAAACATATACAGGTACAGTTAAGTCATTGACAAACTATGGTGCTTTTGTTGACCTCGGTGGCGTTTATGGTATGATACATATTTCTGAACTTTCTTGGGCTAAGATTAAGCACCCAAGCGAGGTTGTAAATGTTGGTGATACTGTTGAGGTTTACATCAAGGAAATCAAAGAAGATACCAAGAAAATCAGTCTCGGCTTCAAGAAAGCAAGCGAGAACCCTTGGGAAATCTTAAAGAACAACTATCAAGAGGGTGATATCGTAGAGGCAAAAATTGTTGGTATGACAACATTTGGTGCTTTTGCTAACATTATCACAGGCATTGACGGACTTATTCATATTTCTCAAATCTCTGATAAGAGAATCGAAAAGCCACAGGATGCTCTCAAAGTTGGTGAAACAGTAACAGTCAAGATTACCGGTATCGATTTCGAGAACAAGCGTGTTAGCCTTTCTATCAAAGCTGCAAACGAAGAAGAACCTGCTGTTGATGAGGCACCTTCTGTAGAAGCTGAATAATATATAATACAACAGAAAGTATAAGCTTTATTATAAAGTGGGTGTCTTGCATTAGATACCCATTTTTTGTTAAATTTAAACAAGGGGTAAATTTATGAATTTCAAAGAAGAATTTTTAGAAATTTACAACAAGTATATAACTCGCAGAGGTGCAAAGGAGTTGCTTGACTGGTTGCAGACAACTGACTTTTTTGTTGCACCCGCAAGCACAAAATATCATTGTGCGTGCGAGGGCGGACTTGTTATGCATTCCATCAGCGTATTTAATACACTTACAGAGAGATATTTTGACGAGGAGGTTGATAATATAGAGAGTTTTGCTATTACTGCCCTTTTGCACGACCTTTGCAAAGCAAATTTCTATAAAGTTTCAACCCGAAATGTCAAGAACGATGTAACAGGTCAGTGGGAAAAACAGCCATATTATAGTATAGAGGACGCTTTCCCTTACGGACACGGCGAGAAATCTGTATTTCTCATAGAAAGATTTATGAGATTAAAGGTAGATGAGGCAATAGCTATCCGTTGGCACATGGGCAGTTTTGAGGGTCACGACGGTCTTTGCACAAGCCAGTCTTACGAAAAATATCCTTTGTGTGTTAAGTTGCACCTTGCAGACCTTGAATCAACCTATTTAAGAGAAAAAAATACATCTGTAATCAAAAAATAAATTTTGTCAATTTTTAAGAGGGTATATAAATGGAAAAAACAGGTGTGTCGGTTATTATTCCGATGAAAAATGTTCAAAATACTATTGGCAAGATAATATCAGGTATTTTACAAAACAGTGTCGGTGTAGATATTCAACTGATACTTGTTGATTTAAACTCAACCGATAATACACTATTGTATTCGCTCAAAAGTATACACAGTAACAAGGCCGATGGTCTGGTTGTACAATGTGGCAACAAGACATTTGGGGCTGCCCTAAATACAGGTATAAGCAAAGCAAAAAATAAATATATTACATTTGTTTTTCCCCGCCGTATGTATGCCCCGTTTATCGCAGAATATTACAAAACCGCTCAGGAATTTAACGGTGATTTTATATTTGGTAAATTTGCCGATAAACAAGAGGATAAGGTGATAAACTTCTCGACAGGTGCTCTTAAAGGTATAGAACTCTTTGGCGGTGTGCTTAACGGGCTTGTATCATTTGATATTGCCACTATTATGGTCAAAAAAGATTTTTTAATCAAAAATCAAATTATTTTTGATGAAGAATGTGTCTATGGCTATGCAGAAGAATTTATTTACAAAATCTTGCTTAACAGTTCTAATATATATCAATCAGGCTGTTTAATGCAAAGGGAAAAGTCCCTTGACGCAGAGCTCGGTTTGCCTGATGAGATAGGCTTTGAATGTTTTGCAAAGGTGCAGGCTATGTTAAGAATTTTGGAATTGCTCGAATATAAATACAAGGATAAGGGCAAACTAATAGACAAATTCAAATATGACAAAATACCGTCAACAGTTATGTCTTGTGTGGATATTTTGCTGTCAGAGGGCTATTCATTTAAAAATATTAAAAATGTTCTCAAAATGAATGGCTATGATGAGTACTTGTCTGCGGCTCAACCTATGAGCAAAAAATTAAAAGGTAAAATTATTACTTGGAACTTGTTCCCGAAAATTTACAAAGCCTGAATATATAAATAAAGGAGGAAATATTGTGAATCTGGCACAAGCAAAGGAAAGGTTACTTTGGCTTACAAAGGAACTTGAACATCATAATAAGATGTATTATGAACTTGACAACCCAGAGATTTCTGACTTTGAATATGATAAATTACTAAGAGAATTAGAGGATATCGAGGCGGAATATCCCGAACTTGCCGACAAAAGTTCCCCTGCAAACAAGGTAGGTGGCAAGGCGGGCGAGAAGTTTTCGCCTGTTGTGCATGATGTCCGTATGGACAGTTTGCACGATAGTTTTTCTTACGGTGAGTTGAGAGATTTTGACAGGAGAATTAGACAAGTCTTTGACAATGTTGAGTATGTAGTTGAGCCTAAATTTGATGGACTCTCTGTATCCTGCGAGTACGAGAACGGTATTTTTGTGCGTGGTTCCACTCGTGGCGACGGCAATGTAGGCGAGGATATTACCCAAAATCTTATGACAATCAAGTCTTTACCGCACAAGATTTTAAATGCTCCCGAGTTTTTGGAGGTTCGTGGCGAGGTCTATATGTCAAACGAGAGTTTTATCAAATTACTTGAATATCAAGAAGAAAATGATGAGACTCCTTTCAAAAATCCCCGAAACGCCGCCGCCGGCTCTTTGAGGCAAAAGGATAGCACTATTACTGCCCAAAGGGAACTTGATATATTTGTATTCAACATTCAGCAAGTGCGTGGTAAACAGATTAACTCGCATAAAGAAAGCCTCGATTATATAGGGTCGCTTGGACTTCCTGCCCCGCCATTTTATAATGTATATTCAAATATCGAGGAAGTAATTGCAGAGGTCGAGCGTATAGGCAACTTGCGTGGCACTTTGCCGTTCCCGATAGACGGTGCGGTTGTCAAAGTAAACGACTTTGAACAAAGGCGAGTGCTTGGCAACACAGCAAAATTTCCAAAATGGGCAGAGGCATTTAAGTACCCACCGGAGGAAAAAGAAACTAAATTATTAAATATAGAGATAAATGTAGGCAGAACAGGCAAACTTACACCGGTCGGTATATTTGAGCCTGTCGAACTTGCAGGTACAACTGTCAGCCGTGCGGTCTTGCACAATCTCGGCTTTATCCGTGACAAAGATATTATGATTGGTGATACGGTTGTTCTTCGTAAAGCAGGCGAGATTATCCCCGAGTTAGTCAAACTAAGCCATCATAACGAAGATTCTGTCGAGTTTAACTTTCCGACAGTTTGCCCGTCCTGTAATCAACCTGTTACACAAGAAAATGCTGATATAAGATGCACAAACTCCGATTGTCCTGCACAGCTTATGCGACATCTTATACAATTTGTAAGCAGAGATGCTATGGACATTGAGGGCTTGGGCAAGGCAGTCTTGGAACTTTTGGTGTCAGAGAATAAAATAAAATCGTTTGTTGATATTTATAAGTTAAAAGCTGATGATATAAGCGGTTTGGAGCGTATGGGCGACAAGTCCGCCGACAACATCATAAAGGCTATCGAAAAATCTAAAAATCGTGAGATTTACAGAATTATTTATGCACTTGGAATAAGAAATATCGGCATTAAAGCTGCCAAAATTCTGTGCGAGGAATTTCTATCTATCGAGAATATTATGAATGCAAAGGCAGAAGATTTCAGCAAAATTGATGGCTTTGGTGATATAATGGCAGAGAGTATCGAAAATTACTTTGCTATTGAGCAAAACCGCAACATTATATCCGAACTTAAAAGTCTTGGTCTGTCTATGAAGCCACTTGATAAAAAGGTTGACGGCGGTATATTCAACGGCAAAGTTTTTGTGCTTACGGGTACTTTGCCGACATATAAACGCAGTGAGGCACAGGCACTTATTGAGCAGAACGGTGGCAAAACATCATCTTCTGTTTCTAAAAAGACTGATTATGTGCTTGCAGGCGAAGATGCAGGCTCAAAACTTGACAAGGCAAACAGTTTGGGCGTTAAGGTAATTACAGAAGAAGAATTTAATAATATGTTAAAGGCTAATATATCAGAGAAGTAAAATTAACATATTGATTACGAGAAATTAAAATTCAAGATTAAACTTATTTTTTAAAAGGAGCGAGGTAAATGGAAGAACTTATCAAAGTTAAAAGCGTCAATGTCAAAAAGATTGTTGGTATAATAGTTGCTGTTGTTGTATTGTTAGCAATAGTTGCATCATCAATTATGA
>CAZZHP010000071.1:0-4815 GCA_964653925.1 uncultured Eubacteriales bacterium
TTGTGCCGTGAGGTGTCAGTTGAGGCTTTAAGTGCCTTAATAATGTAGATTTACCACAGCCTGACTGCCCCAATATTACCACAAAATCGCCAGAATTTATATCAAAGGAGATGTCCCTGATAGCGTGGCTATCAACATTCGGGTAACTAAATGTTAAATTTCTTACAGAAAAAATGTTATCCATTGTACTTTTTTACCTCCAAAATATCAATTACCAAAGCCGTATTGCATAACAAAAGATAAAATACAAATGTAGTTACAGTAACAAAATTAACCCCTATACCGCTGATATTCGGAAAGTACCGCCAATATAAATTACCGCAAATACTGCTTGCAAAAATTACACAACCGCAGAGTATTAGCCAGATAATTGCAGTTTTGTCCCGATTATTAAACCTATATATAGCAAAAGAGGTCCTGTGATTAAGCCCGTAACCACGGGCCTTCATACTATCAGAGGTAATTATAGAGGTTTCGAGGCAATATGTAGTGGTGGCGGTAAAAGATTTCAAAATAGTTTTGAGTTTTTTGTTGGGCTGTAATGATAAATTTTCGGTAAAATACCTCTTAAATTGAGGTATAAACTTGATGGTCATACTCAAAATCAGTGATAATGTATGTGATACCCTGCCAAATAAATACACAAACTTGTCCGTTGTCATAACCTTTGAGTATGCGTTAAACCATAACAGGACCGAACACAACATAACCGCCGCCGCTATACCGTAACAGATACTCTCTAATGTCAGGGCGTTGCCATTGGGGAAGTAAGCCAAAATCACCATACCCTTATGATTAAAAAGAGGATTTAAAATAGCGGTAAATATCAGCAGTGGCAGACAATATCTGTATATAGTTAAATTTTTGGTCAAATATATTCTGTACACATTTGCCGACACAAAAGATATTGCAAGGCAAACAGGGTGCATAAAAAACATCGAAAAGCCGATAACTAAGCCAAAATATAATAAGTTGACAACAGGGTGATAGGTACTGAACTCATCGTTATTTTTCATATATTCGCCCCCTTTTTTTGCGGTATAGTGTGTTTAACCAAAAATTTAAGTATAAAAAATAAAAACGACTATTACCCAAAATTAAGCAATAGTCGTAAACAAGTCCAACTAAGAATTATTCAGCCTTTTCCTTTTTCTCTTTTTTTGCGAAAAGTCCTTTTTTCTCAACAGGTGGGAGATCCTTTTGGGTATCAACAGTAGAAACTGACCACTTTTTAACCTTAATTTTTGTTCTGTCTGAGCCTGTCTCTAAGATAAAAGCGTTGTCATCTTCACGGATAGCAACTATTCTACCCGAAATACCGCCGATAGTAGTAATCTCGTCACCAATCTCGATACTTGCACGGAGTGCTTCCTCTTGCTTTTGCTTCTTTGACTTTGGGCGGATAAAGAATAAATAGAATGCGAGTAAAACTACGGCATAAACAATAACAAGCGTTACTGTGCTGGCTGTACCTGTAGCCTCTGTGGCAGTTGTAGCAGTTGTTGTGTTCATAAAAAACTTCCTTTCAAATTCTGTAAAAATGTTACCCTAATTATAACAGATTTTTATATGTAATGCAATAGATTTTAAATTCTTTTGCCTAAAATTTCACGGTTCTTGCGGTAAAATTCCTCGTAAGTGCTATTGTCAAGGGCTAACCTAATCTTCTCCATAAGACTATTATAGAAATACAGGTTGTGCAATACGGCAAGACGCATACCTAACATCTCGCCACTTTTGAACAAATGCCTTAAATAAGCACGGGTGAAACTTTGGCATACAGGGCAATCGCATTGTAAATCAATAGGTGTATCGTCAAGTTCGTATTTAGCGTTGTTTATATTGATTATACCAGCACTTGTGAACAGATGTCCGTGCCGTGCGTTCCTGCTTGGCATAACGCAGTCAAACAAGTCAACACCACGGTAAACACCCTCTAATATATTTACAGGTGTGCCGACTCCCATAAGGTATCTTGGCCTGTCCTTTGGTATAAACGGCTCGACTGCCTCGATAACATCATACATTACTTCGGCAGGTTCGCCTACTGCAAGTCCGCCGATGGCATAACCTGCAAGGTCAAATTCGTTAATTGCCTTCATGTGTTCAATACGCAGGTCGTTGTAAGTGCCACCTTGATTTATACCGAACAACATTTGATTGCGGTTTAGGGTATCTTCGAGCGAGTTGAGCCTGTCCATCTCGGCTTTGCACCTTTGTAGCCAGCGTGTAGTACGGGCAATAGAATTTTTGGTATAGTTATATTCTGATGGATTTTCAATACACTCATCAAAAGCCATAGCTATAGTCGAGCCTAAATTTGACTGTATTTGCATACTTTCCTCCGGCCCCATAAAGATTTTATGACCGTCAATATGCGAGGCAAAGTAAACGCCCTCCTCCTTGATATTGCGGAGTTTAGCAAGTGAAAAAACCTGAAAACCGCCACTATCGGTCAGTATAGGGCCGTCCCATCGGGTGAACTTGTGCAGTCCGCCAAGTGCCTTGACAGTCCTGTCGTTTGGCCTTAGGTGCAAGTGATAGGTATTGCAAAGCTGAACCTGACATTTAATATTCTTTAAGTCAAGTGCCGAAACACCACCCTTGATTGCACCGCAGGTCGCAACATTCATAAAGGCAGGCGTTTGCACTGTTCCGTGTACTGTTGTAAACTCACCACGGCGGGCAGAGCCAGATTGATTAAGTAATTTAAACATAAAAAAGTCCTTTAATTAGTTAATTTTAATTTATATATAATTATACGATAATATAAAAAATGTGTCAATAACCGGCACAAAAAAATAATTAATAAATATAAATTTTGCTATTGATTTATTTATTGAATAATGATATAATATATTAAAAATCTTTATATTTTTGTACAAAATTATATTTATTAAGGTGCGAATTTATAAAAAATTACAAAATTTTATATATGTTGCTAAGTGATATTTGAGGGGATAAAATTGTCAAAGAGTAATAACAAGAGTTATAAAAAAAGTTCTAATCTTGCTACTGTACTTGTTACGGTAATTATTGTGGTTATTTTGGCTGTTATGGTTTTTTTGGCTGTTAATATAGATAATGATAACAAGACCGATGATAGCACAACAACCGATATTGTAACACAAATTAAAAATTCAAAGGGTTATGTATACAAAATCTCTCAGGAGGAATTTGACTTTTACAAGACCTTAGTATTAAAGAGCAAGCCTAATGCAACAGGCGATGAGTTAACCGACTTAACTGTTGAATATGCCAAGGAAGTAAACGCAAAATTCTTTATTGCCAATAAACTCGGCTTGTGCAATTCCTATGATTTTGCAACCTTGCAATATGATATGGAGAACGAGAACGCCGACCGCAAACTCAAAAGGCAAACCGGCGAGGTTTATTACGGTGTAGACGAATTTGATATATATAGTTATTTTCAATATATATATAGCGACCTTGAAAGTGATATAGAGGAATATTTAAGGAAAAATGCCGATGATAATATTATCTCGGAAGCATTGAAATATTTTGAAAATAATCAGGAGAAGTTCGTTTATACAAGTTCTGTAACATACAAAATCATCTTAGACGGGCAGGAGGAAACACACACAGCCTCCTATGATGAAATAAATACCCTGCAAAAGACCGACAGTTCGCTGTTTGATTTTATATCAAGTGCAAATGTGGGTGATACAGGTGTAGACAGCATTAACCCATCAAGGAGTTTTGAACTGATTGATGTACAGACTACAACTATGAATTATAACGATAACAGTTATACAATAATTCAGGCATATGTTGCCGATGTGCTTGTCGAGGAATTGATACAAACTGTAATTGTAAACAATCCGATTGAATTTGACTTTTAAAGCATCATTTTTGGCAAGAATTTTTATCCGGTATATTAAATTTATTTTAATATAATATTATTTAAGAAAAGGAGAGATAATATGAAAATCTCAAAATTTAGTCGCTTGTTGTCAATTTTGTTGTGTTTTGCAATGATTTTTTCAATAGCGATACAAGGCGTGAGCGTTGCTTCTGCTGCATCAACTTATGAGAATAATAATTTGATGAAGAATGAAGGATTTGAAAACGCTCTTACAACATCTGATTGGGGTACTTGGCAAACTGCGTCAAGGACTACAACAGAACATCACTCCGGTAGTGCCAGCGGTATGGTTACCCAAACCCGCAACGGCGGTGCATCTTTGGAGCAAGATGTAGCTGGTCTTAAAGCGGGTGTTACCTATGTTCTTTCAGCATGGGTAAAGGCATCTGGTACAGTATCAGGCGAAGTTTGCTTTGGTGTTAAAAACTACGGCGGTGAACAAAAGAAGGTTATGCTTGAAAGTGATAGTGACTGGAAACAAGTTAGCATTGAGTTCACTTACTCCGGTAGCCAATCTGCTCGTGTATTCTTGTGGCATGATGGTTCTTCAAGCAGTAAAGCTTATGTTGATGACATTACACTTGTTTCAAAGGGAGGCATAATGTCAGCAGAAGTTGCAAACGGTAGCCTTAAAGTAACAGTAGATGATACAACCGCTACTGCTGAGGCATTTACTGCTACTATTGAGTCAAGCCTTAACGCAGGTGTTGTAAATAATTTACCACTTACAGGTACTGTTGCTAACGGCGTGGCTACACTTACTTTTGCTGCTGTAGAGGCTTCACCTGTTGAGCAAACAATTACAGTTAAATTAACTTACGGTGAGCAAACAATTACACTTGATTATGTAGTTGAGGCAAACGGCGAGAGTTTAGTTACAGCTAATATAGCAAGCGTTTCTGCTACAAACGGTACTGCTACTGTTGTAC
>CAZZHP010000072.1:0-4784 GCA_964653925.1 uncultured Eubacteriales bacterium
TTGACAAAGAAAATAATCAGGTCATCTTAGGCTCAAACGAGGACTTATTTACCACATCTTTGATAGCTGAGGATATAAACTTAATCTCGGTAGAGCGTTTTGACAAGCCTGTCCGGCTCAAAGCAAAGGTCAGATACAGACAGACTGAACAATGGGCAACCGTTACACAAATTGACAATAGTACATTAAAAATTGACTTTGACGAGCCCCAAAGGGCTATAACTAAGGGTCAGTCTGTCGTTCTGTATGACGGGGACATTGTTGTCGGCGGTGGCAAAATCACCCAAAATTAAACTGTAACTTACTTAAAGGGATACTTTAACATTTAAAGTATCCTATTTTTTGTAATTTTTACAACTTTAGTTATATTTGATTTGTATATTTTTTAAAAATTTATTGATTATTTTTGTTGTATAGTGTATAATATACTTGAATATCATATTGATGGGGGTATACTTATGACTAAGAAGTTATTATCGTCTATTTTGATAGCAATACTCATTATTTGCACGACTATTTATGCCTCGGCTACTGCATATATAATTATTGGTGACTACAGGGTTTTTAAAAATACCGACAACACATTAACGCTTGCAGGGTACGAAGGCACAGGTACGGAGTTTATCGTTGCGGACAACCTGTACGATATAAAAATTACCGAGATTGATAAATTTGCTTTTTCCGAAAACACTACACTTACCAAAGTAGTTCTGCCAGATTCTATAACCAAAATCGGCGAGTCAGCCTTCCTTAATAATACAACTATAACCGAGATAACACTTGGCAAAAATATAACCGAAATTGGCTCGAACGCCTTCTACGGTTGTTCAAACATTAAGAGCATTACACTTGGTGACCGTATAACCAAAATCAACCCTTATGTATTTAACAGGTGTTCATCTATTACAGAGTTTAATGTTCCAACTTCTGTAAAAAGTATAGGTGATTACTCATTTTATAAATGTACTAATTTGACAAAAATTACTATCCCAAGCAGTGTAATCGAGATTTACTCTACTGCATTTTTGGACTGTCCTAACCTTACTATATACGGCGAGAGCGGTTCTTACGCACAGACTTTTGCTAACGAAAATTCCATTAAATTTGTATCTACAAACGGCGGTGAGGACACCACTACACCACCCCGAAACACCTTGATTGGCGATGCTAACAATGATGGCGTTTTGGACAAAAACGACATAAACTTAATTCAGTCATACTGCGTTAAACTTGTCGGTGCTGACCTAATTCAGACCAACCTTGCCGATGTTGATTTTGATAATAATATAACTATAAAAGATGTTACTTGTATACAAAAGAAGTTGTAACCGACTTCTTTACAAAATATACTTTAATCAAAAGGAGAATTGCGATGAACAAACTCTGCAAAATTTTATCAATCTTAATGGTATTATCCATTATCCTCTGCACTGCTGTTACTTACACATCTTCTGCCACATATATAACTATCGACGGTATTAAGTATTCAACAATAAATAGTACAAGTTTGGAGTGTGCAGGTGTATCAACCGCTCAGGAAACAGTAGTTATCCCTGCAAAAGTTTACGGCAAAAGTGTTACAAGGATAGCCCAAAACGCATTTCTTAATGATACAACTGTCAAAAATATAACTTTACCTGACAGCCTTACTACCATTAAGGACAACGCTTTTTCGGGGTGTACATCACTCGAAAGTATAAACATACCTCAGTCCGTAACAACAATAGGCAGTGGTGTTTTCTATAATTGTTCAAGTTTACAGAGCATCGCAATACCTGACTCTATCACAGAAATCAAGCCATACACCTTTAACAGATGTTCAGCATTATCAAGTGTTTCTATACCAAGTTCGGTTACATCTATCGGTGATTATGCGTTTTACCGTTGCTACGGGTTAAAAAACCTATCTGTTCCGGAAACAGTAACCACTATATCTGCGACTGCTTTTGCAGAGTGCCACGAAATTACCCTTTCTGTTATAGATGGCAGTTATGCACACACCTACGCAACAGAACAAAATATAACTTTTGAAACTATTTCTTTTGAAAAAAGAGCCTTCGAAAATTGTGATGTGAACAAAGATGGCTATGTAAACAGTAGCGATGTTATCTCTATTATGAAGTATATCACAAACATTATAGATGCAACAAACTTGGACCTTGACGCTATGGACATTCTTATGGACAGCACTATAAATATCAAGGACGCTACAATGTTACAAAAGATGATTGTCGGCTTGGAGTGATGTATTTTGGTATATACTATCGCAGGTATAACTGTTGATATACAAACTATGTTTGACTATTCTGCCCGACTGTTGCAACCGTATATTTGCACAAATTCGGACAGACCACTATATAGCATATCTGCTAATACCCGTGAGGTCGAGAAAATTCACTCGCTAAATAATCAAATTGACCTGCCTCACGCAGAGCAAATGATGCTTTCGCTAAAATTTAACACAAACGCACTCCGCTTTGGCAAGGTATCGTTACACGCATCGGCATTTAAGTTTAGGGGCAAGGGGTATTTATTCTCAGCAAATTCGCAGGTCGGCAAATCAACCCAGACTAAATTATGGCAACAAATGTTTCCAAACGAGGTTACAATTATAAACGATGATAAGCCGATTATCGGGATAGAGGACAACGTGCCGACCGTGTATGGTACACCGTTTTCGGGCGGGTCAGACAGGGACTGCAACACATCTGCCCCAATAGGTGCGGTATTCTTTATCAAGAGGGCCGACAAATGTAGCATACGCAGGCTAAATAATTTAGAAGCCTGCCAGAATTTTATGGAAAATACTATTTACAGGGGCAGTCAAAACTTTATGACAGCATTACTTGATGTAATGGACAAGGTTTGCAGTTGTACCCAATTTTACGAACTTGAATGTACCCCAACCGCTGAGAGCGTTAACTGTGTCTATAAATCAGTAATAGGAGAATTATTATGAAAATAAAAGATGGTTTTGTACTAAGGAAGGTTGCCGGCAGTTACCTTGTAGTTGCCTTTGGGCAACAGTCGATTGACTTTAACGGTATGATTAGCCTTAACGATACGGGTGCATTTCTGTGGAATAAACTGGCAAATGATGTGGACAGGGACGAACTTGTCGAGGCTATGTTGCAGGAATACGATGTCAGCAGAGAGCAAGTTGAAAAAGATGTAGATAGTTTTATCAAGAAACTTGAGGACAACAACCTTGCAGAATAAAGAAGTTGGCATATCGGCACTTGTGCCTATCATCAAAGAGGCTATCCAGAATAACTCCACTATAAATTTAACCCCAAAAGGACTAAGTATGTTGCCGTTTCTGTCCGAAAAAGAAGTCGTAACACTATCCAAACCAAAATTTCCGCTCAAAAAATACGACATAATCTTCTATTACCGTGAGCGTACGGGTGCTTATGTAATGCACCGTGTAGTTGGTATCGGCGACAATGATTATATCTGTTGCGGTGATAACCAATTTATGTTAGAGCGTGTTAGCAAGGATAATGTTATTGCACAAGTTACGGATATAAAGAGGGACAAAAAGTTTGTCTGCGAGTGGCTATATTGCCGGACACTTTTCGCCAGAAGATTTTTCAAACATATTAAATGTAAATTTCTTAAATAACAGATTAAGGCTTGACCACTTAGGTCAAGCCTTTTAAATTTGTCCAAAAGCATTTTAAATAGCGAACAGCAACAGTATAACTATTGCAAAAGGGACACTTTGCATTATACAAAATGTCCCCCAAAAGTTCATATATAATAAAACTCTATTTTACTTAACGGTATAAATTGACGGCTGATTGTTGCAAAGCCTGTTGTAAGCCTCTATTGCCTGTACCGCACTTACAAGTGCATAGGCTGATTGCTCGGTATCGCCAACCATATAATTAAATGTATGGCTGTCTGCGTTATAGTACCTTAACAGAGCATCTATTGCAGAGCCGTTTTCTGCTACAAAACGCTTATCTGTATCAGGGTCAATACCAAGTGTGCAGAGTGCTATGATAACCTCGCTGGTACTGCAACTGTTAGCAACTGACCAGTCGCCCTCCTTAACATTGTAGAAGTCGCCGTTTTCATCTTGAATATTTACAAGTGCGTTTAGGGCATTGTCGATGGCTGTCTTAACCTCGGCGTTATCCTTGTATGGTGCAAGTGCCTTCAAAACTATTGCGGTTATATCAGCGTTGCTCTCGGCTCCCTCTGCATAGGTAAAACCGCCGTCGGCATTTTGGGTAGCAAGCAATTTTTGAACATATTCCTGCTTAACTTCGCTTTGGCTTCCGTACATATCAAGTGCAATTAAAGCGTACGACATTCCGCTTGCACCCTGAATTGATACATTATCTACATTGTAGAGTTCCTGTAATATATCATATCCGCCGACATCTTCGGCACTTTTGCCCATAGCAGACAACAACATAACTGCTTTGGAGAAGTTTGTATAAACTTTTTCGCTCGCTGTCATCTCTGCCTTCATACCCTCTACCAAAGAATTGTAGTAAGCATCGTATATATTTTGGGCGTCATAATCTGCAACTAAGAGTGCAAATACTGACCAATCATCTACACCAAAGGCTGGCTCGGTTATTGAGTTCGCAACTGTTTGGAGTGTTTGGGTACGGACATCTGTAACCTTGTTGCTTTTTTCGCAACCTGTTGTGCAGAAAATCACACCAAAAGCAAGTGTAATTGTGAGTAAAATAGCAATTACTCGGTTCTTGTGGTTTGTCTTAAATTTCATTAGTATTCCTCCGTAATGATAATTCTTAGCTTTTCGG
>CAZZHP010000073.1:0-4777 GCA_964653925.1 uncultured Eubacteriales bacterium
TAAATTCACTATAAAGCGTTGTCAAAACTGTCAGAGCATCTATCATAGTGCCATTAGGCTCGCCACCTGTGATGAGGTCGGTGAGGGCTTTTTCATCATTCCAGAGCCAATTTATCATCTCTCGGCGGGAGTTTGCCTGTTCACCTGTAAAAAAATAATTACAGAGCAACGCATAGCCTGAACGCTCAACCAAAGCCCGCCTTAACAAATCAAGTTTATGATTACTATAAATTTCATCATAACTAAGGCCGTCAAACATTTTATCAAAATATCCGACGCTGTTTATTTGACTGTCGGTCAAGTTGTTAATATCACCCGTGTAAACAGCAGGACTACAAAGTACAGAGTGGTCCTGTACATTATCCTCACCTTTATCAAATACAAATTTGAGGTATCTTGCCCCTTTGATAGAAACATCAAGGTAAGCAGCCTCACTGCTACTTGTCAGGACATTTGATGAAAAAATATTTGTCCATATACTGTTGTCGGCAGAGGTATACACAAAGAACTGTACACTGCCACCGCCCTCCTTTGAGGCATCGACACCAAGGTAAGTTTCTAACCTCTCGTAAATATCAGCCGCACCTAAATCGTAGATAACCTCACCGTCGGCATGCACGGCGACACCTTTATCAAAATATTTCCGCCTGCCATCAACGATAAGCGAAAGTTTGCCGTCATCAATATTTACATCATTTTTTATTTTATCTACATAGCCGGCTTTGGCGGAGATAGGCTCAATATCGGATAGATATTGAAACTCTATATTTGATACTGCCTGCTCCTGCTCGGCAAACATTACAACAGAAGAGTTTGATAAAATAACACATAATACCAACAAAATGCTAATTATTTTTAGCATAAAAAGACCCCCTTTAAACATCATCAACATCTATAAGGACAAAGTGGTTTTTATCTACCTTTATTAAGCCATCTTTTTGCATTTTGCTCAGTTCATTAGACATTGTACTACGGTCAACGCTCAAATAATCGGCAAGTTGCTGGCGGTTGAAAGGAATATCAAACTCGTGGCTTTTGCTCCTTGTAGATTGGTACGAAAGATAACTGAGCAACCGCCCCCGTATAGTCTTGGAACTTGTATGCAAAATTCGGCGTGAAAGGTTAAGACTCCTTTGGGCAGATATAGTCAGCATATTGCAAATTAGTTTATTGTGAAAACCGCAGGCATTACAACAAACATTAAACATATTGTCCGTACTTAAAAAGAGGACCTCGGTATCCTCGTTGGCAACAACATTCACTATCAGCGGTTCGCCATGAATACAAGCGTAAGTTTCGGCAAAGACCTGCCCCGCCCCCAATTTGTCGAGGATACTCCTATTGCCCCATATATCATCACTCTCGATAGAAATACTCCCCGACAATACAAGCCCGATTGCCGAAACGGTATCGCCTGTATAATAGATGATATCATCACGGTGATATTTTTTTGCGGTAGCCTGCATACAAGAGGCCATTCTTTCTATCTCTTGCGGAGTTATCCCACGAAATAAAGCGGTTTTTGATAAAAAATTAAAATTCATACTTCCTCCGTTGTTATAACAACATACTTGTTAATTTTATTATACTATAATAATCATATAAAATCAATAAAGGAGAAATGAATTATGGTTAGAAAAATAATAAAAATTGATGAGGACAAGTGCGTTGGCTGTGGTCTTTGTGCAGAGGCTTGCCACGAGGGTGCTATCGAAATGGTAGACGGAAAGGCAAAGTTAGTAAGGGAAGATTACTGCGATGGCTTGGGCGATTGCTTACCTTCTTGTCCGGTAGACGCTATTAGTTTTGAGGAGCGTGAAGCCCCTGCCTATGATGAGGCAGCCGTTAAAAAGGCACAGGCACAAAAGCACGCCGGAACTTTACCTTGCGGTTGTCCGGGAACACAATCAAAGGCAATTAAGCGTACCGCTGCTCCTGCTGCATCATATAACGCCGGAACAAGTCAACTCCAACAATGGCCTGTACAGATTAAATTAGTGCCTGTTAATGCCCCATACTTTGATGGTACAAACCTATTGATAGCAGCCGATTGTACTGCCTATGCTTATGCTAACTTTCATCAGGAATTTATCCGCAACCGTATCACACTTATTGGTTGTCCTAAGCTTGATGAGGGCGACTATGCCGAAAAATTAACGGCAATTATATCAAACAATAACATCAAGAGTGTAACCGTTGTCCGTATGGAAGTTCCTTGCTGTGGCGGAATTGAGAATGCCACTAAACGAGCATTACAAGCCAGCGGAAAGTTTATTCCTTGGCAGGTAGTAACTATCTCGACCGACGGCAGAATTATTGATTAAAACAACAGTATTTTTCTTTACCTGCACAAATAACCAAGATTGACATTTTGCAAAATGTTATGTATAATAATATAAAAGTTAGCAAATACTAACTGCGATTATATATTACATTGTGTCGATTGAAAGAGAGTTTAAATATGAAACAGTATAATGTAACCGGAATGAGTTGTGCGGCGTGCAGTGCAAGAGTAGAGAAAGCGGTGCGTGCTGTTGATGGTGTTACATCTTGTTCTGTTAATTTGCTCACTAATTCTATGGGTGTAGATGGAAGTGCAAGCGAAGAGGCAATTATTGATGCGGTTGAAAAGGCAGGATACGGAGCTTCCTTAAAAAAGTCTGTGACAGAATCACGGCGGAGCAAAGCAGATATGCTTGCGGACAAGGAAACTCCGTTACTTTTTAAACGGCTTATTTTGTCAATAATTTTTCTGCTTTTGCTTATGTATATCTCGATGGGGCATACTATGTGGGGCTTCCCTGTTCCTGCATTTTTCGAAAACAATCCAATAGCCATCGGAATTGTACAGTTGATACTTTCCGCAACCGTAATGGTAATTAACCAAAAGTTTTTTATTAACGGTTTTAGGGGAATTATCCACCGCTCGCCTAATATGGACACTCTGGTGTCGCTCGGCTCGGCAGCATCATTTGTATATAGTGTTTATGCCCTACTTGCTATGACTGTGTCGGACAATAAGCAGTCATATCTACACGAATTTTACTTTGAGTCTGCCGCAATGATACTTACCCTAATCACGCTTGGCAAGATGTTAGAGTCCCGCTCAAAAGGCAAGACCACAAACGCACTAAAAAGCCTTATGAGCCTTGCCCCAAAGACTGCGACTGTAATAAAGGACGACAAAGAGTGTATTGTTAAAGTTAGTGATGTACAAAAAGGTGATATTTTTGTAGTTAAACCAAGCGAAAGTATCCCTGTTGACGGCATTATTACAGAGGGTCACAGTGCGGTTGATGAGTCCGCTCTGACAGGCGAGAGTATCCCCGTAGACAAATCAGAGGGAGATACCGTAAGCGGTGCGACAATAAACCGCTCAGGATACATTAAATGTCGGGCAACCCGTGTAGGCGAGGACACCACACTCTCGCAAATTATCAAAATGGTAAGTGATGCGGCGGCAACAAAAGCACCTATTGCCAAGATTGCCGATAAAGTCTCGGGTGTATTTGTGCCTATTGTTATATCAATATCAGTTGCGGTATTCATTATATGGCTCGCTTGCGGAGCGGTAGTTAGTTTTGCGTTGGAGCGTGCTATCTCGGTATTAGTTATCAGTTGCCCTTGTGCACTCGGACTTGCAACTCCTGTTGCAATAATGGTTGGTAACGGGAAAGGTGCTAAAAGTGGTATTCTCTTTAAAAATGCAACATCACTTGAATTAGCAGGTAAAACTCAAATTGTCGCACTCGACAAAACAGGAACTATCACTAAGGGCGAGCCGGAGGTAACAGATATTACAGGCGACACTACCCTATTGCAAATTGCGTATAGCCTTGAAATTAAAAGTGAACATCCACTTGCAAAAGCAATAGTTCGCAAGGCAGAGAGCGAGGGCATTGTTGCCTTAAATACAACAGATTTTGAAATATTTGCCGGTGGTGGCTTGGTAGCTAAAATTGAAAATAAACTTGTGTGCGGAGGCAACGCCGAATTTGTCGGCAAATATGCTCCTATTTCGGAAGAATTGCTCACAAAGGCAACGACGCTTGCCTTAAACGGAAAGACCGCTATGTTCTTTGCCAAAGAAGGTCATATTCTTGGCATTATAGCTGTTGCCGATAATATCAAACCCGACAGCCAACAGGCAATCTCGGAACTGAAAAATTTAGGTATCCGTGTAGTTATGCTGACAGGTGACAGCAAGATTACCGCTAATGCCATAGGCAAACAAGTAGGTGTTGACGAGGTTATTGCCGAAGTTAAGCCAGATGAAAAAGAAGCCGTTATCAGCAAATTGCAAAAAGAGGGCAAGGTCGTAATGGTCGGTGATGGCATAAACGATGCCCCTGCATTGACCCGTGCTGATGTTGGAATTGCCATAGGTGCAGGGACTGATGTGGCAATAGATGCGGCGGATATAGTCCTTGTAAACAGCAAACTGTCCGATGTACCCGCAAGTATTCGTTTGAGCCGTGCTACCCTACGAACTATACGGCAAAATCTTTTCTGGGCATTTATTTATAACGCAATTTGTATCCCGATAGCAACAGGGTCATTTGTATGGGCAGGCCTAAGGTTGAACCCTATGCTTGGTGCGGCAGCCATGAGTCTATCAAGTTTTTGCGTTGTTACAAACGCACTCAGGCTAAACCTGTTTGACATTTACTCTACTAAAAAAGATAAAAAAATAATAAAGCAGAAATCTACAAGAAACGAGGGAAAATCAATGAAAAAGACTATAATTATTGAGGGTATGATGTGTCCTCACTGTGAG
>CAZZHP010000074.1:0-4749 GCA_964653925.1 uncultured Eubacteriales bacterium
GCTTTGACTCATTTGAGTCCAAAAGAAACCTAACGACAGGTCCATAGTTACCTCCAAATATAGAAGCATAAATTTATTTTACACAATCTCATTATACAATATAAAATAAAATTTTGCAATACCAAAAAACCAGAATTAAACAATTTGGTTGTATGTACAAAAAAGCTTGTCAGAATTTTTAATATTTTATCTGTTTTTGAGCATAATCTGACAATATTTTATATACGCAAAGTTTTATTATAATAGGGTAACAGTTGGCTTGTGTTGTATAAAAAACCAAGATATGTCCAATTATATAGAAGTAAAAAAAGCAACAGCGTTTGTACTGCACGCTGTTTGGCAGAGGAGGAAAAAATTTATGCAAGACTATGTAATCTCGTGCGAATCTACTGTTGATATGCCTTACAGTTATATATCCAAAAGGAATATACCTGTCATTTTTTACTCATATTCAATTAATGACAAAGAATATGTCGATGATATGTTGAGGACTCCCGACGCTATGTCGGACTTTTACAGGCAGATTGATGACGGCAAAATTCCATCGACCTCACAACTTAACCAGTCCGCCTACGAGGAATTTTTTGAAAGTCTGATTAATATGGGGAATATTATGCACATCTCGCTCGGAACAGGTATGACTAAATCGTTTCAGAATGCAAGGAACGCAGCGTTAGCATTGATGGACAAGCACCCAGACAGGCGGATAGTGGTTATTGACTCGTTGTGCAGTTCATCAGGCTACGGAATGCTCGTAAATTATGCCGCCGATATGAAGGAACTTGGCAGAACTATTGATGAGGTTGCGACTTGGGTAGAGGAACACCGCCAAAATATACATCACCAGTTCTTTTCGACAAGGTTAGATTTTTACAGAAGGAGCGGTAGAATATCAGGCCCGACCGCTATGATAGCGACTATTATCGGAATATGCCCGATTATGAGACTTGATGACAAGGGCAAAATTATAGCGTACAGCAAGGTGCGTGGCAAAAATAACGCTATAAAGGAAACGCTAAACGCTATGCAAAATCACGCCGTAAACGGCAGTCAATATAACGAAAAATGCTATATTTGCCACTCTAATTGTTTAGATGAGGCGGTCAGCGTTAGGGACGCTATCGTTAAGCAGTTCCCGAATATAGACAATTCCAAAATTGAGATTTTTGACATCGGGACAATCATAGCCTCTCACTGTGGCCCAGGGACTGTGGCGGTATTTTTCTTGGGGGATAAGAGGAGTGCATCATAAAAGTTTCTTAAAAATTTTAATATAATTGTATAAAAACACTTGAATTTATATTAAATGTATGATATTATTATAATGGAATAGGGTAGGCTTGCCAATGTTTACAAAAGAAGCCCTAAGTATATCAGGAGGTGAAGATATGAATAATTTTGAAATGCCAAAGATGGTCATTACCCTCTTTGATAAAGAAGATGTTATCACAACAAGCGGTGGAATGGAAGCAATATATTCAGGTATCGAGACAGAGATAGATAAGTTTTAATCTGTTTGTAAATTGCATATCTGTGCGTTTTGTTATGTGTTAAAATAATTTATGACAAAAGTTTTAAGGGGACACTTTGCGTACCAAAGTGTCCCCTCTTGCAATAGTACAAAGGACTATTGCAATTCACTCCCCACAAATGCGTTTGGGGGCATTATTTCGCACTAAATTGCTACTCGCAATTTAGTTGCGACCAAAGGCCTTGCCTTTGGAATCCACAAACTTTTGAAAAAGTTTGAACAAAACTTTTTACATTGTAAAGATTAGCACTGACAAAAAAGTTGAACAAGAATTTTGCTTTGCAAGGGTCAGCACTAACAAAAAGGTTGAGAAAAACTTTTGCTTTATAAGGGTTAGTGCAGACAAAAGTTTGAGCAAAATTTTGTCGATTAAATCTTGAACAAAAATTTTCATTTGCAAGGTGGTGTAAAATTTTTTAGTCTTGTGTATGTAGCATTTCCGTTAATTTATCGGCGATTTTTAGCAAATTTTCATCTGACCGACTTTTCATAGTAAGTTTTTTGATTTGTCTTTGCAGAAAAATCACGCTGTTCTCGTCACTTAAATCAAGTTTGCCCCTATAAAAGTCAACCTCGCTGAACTCTTGCTCAACCCCACAGTATCTGCACAGTATAACAGTATAACATTTACCGCCTGCAAAAGTGCATTTTTGCTGTAAAATCTCAAAATTATTTTCGAACAAAAATTTTATAAGTTCCTCACTCTTGCTCATAGGTTGCAAAATCAAGTGTTTATCCGTATTTTTGACCCATTTACAGTTGCCGATAATCGAGGCAATAACCTCACCGCCCATACCGGCAATTATAATATCATCTGCCTCATCAGGCAAAATATCCTGCAAACCGTTACTGAGCCTGACCTTGATTTGCTCGGACAAGCCGTTTTCGGCTATATTAACTCTCGCCCTGTCGAGAGGTTTTTTGTTTATATCACCTGCGACAGCCGACTTGATTGCCCTGTTTTGTATCAGCCAAATAGGCAAATAGGCGTGGTCGGTGCCTATATCAGCAACAGCCACGCCATCTCTTACAAAACAGGCACACAGAGCAAGTCTGCTATCGAGCCTGTTTGCACTGCTCATTATTCAATAACGGCGTTAATCTTGCTAACGAGTGCCTCAGCGTCTTGGCCGTGAACAGCACAAGCGTCCTCAATGCTCTCGCCCCTTGCAGACGGGCAACCCAAACAGTGCATTCCTATTTCGAGGAACAATGACGCGGTTTGCGGGTACATATCAAGTACATCGCCGATAATTGAATTTACAGTTACTTTTTCCATTTTAAATTTCTCCTTTTTATTTATATTTATATCTTTTGCATTTTTATTAAAATATTCCGCAAATTATAAAAAATCTTAAATTGCGTACAAATTTGTGTCCCAAAACGGTATATAAGGGTGGTGGCGGATATAAATTTTGTAATCTTTGTTAAGTTCGTTTACCTTTAAAATTAACTTAAAGATATCCTCCGCCCTGTGATATATTGCCAAATTGAGTTTTGGTTTATACATAGCGATAGTTTTTTCCGCTCCGCAAAGCATAGGATATTCAGCACCCTCGACATCAGCCTTGATATAACTTGGGATAATATTATATTTCTGCGTTAGCAGGTCAACGCTTGTGACAGGCACAGGTTTGCCCGACATACTTTCGGGCGAAAAGTCAAGGCTCGAACTCCTGCCGCTGCGGTTTGCAAAGCAGAGTATCCGCTCATCACTCCAAACAGCACTGTGTACCAGATGAGTATTTTTGAAATTTCCGGCATAATCGCATAACTTTTTGTAAGTTTTCTCATCAGGTTCAAGTGCGATTATATTGCCGTTAAAGTTATCCTTAGGGGCTTGTCCGTTGCCCGAATAGTGCAGAAATTCGGCTATTGTATCGCCACGGTAAGCACCTAAATCAAGGTAATTTTCATCTTGTCTAAGTTTAAGTATATTATCAAATACCTCTGCCTTGCAGGTTGTAGCCGTCATAAGAGGCTCTAACTCACCTGTAAGCAAAAATGTGATTATATTGCGGTAAATAGTGCGTGATTTATCATCGGCAAGCGTATCGTAAGCCAAGTTTAATTCATATTTATGAGCCATAGCAAACCTGCGGTCAAACAGGTTATTACCAAACACAGGCACAGACGGGACAATCAACTTGTGCCGTTGGCTTATGCTGATGATATTTTGCATAACATCGGATATAGAACTTGCAAAAGCAAGTGCTATTACAAAGTCACCGTATAATTCCTCAGCCTGTGCAAGAGTTTTGACAGTATAACCTCTAAAATTCTGACTACGCACAAAGTCATCACTTGCAATTACATCTGTAACTGTAACGCCGATTTTGCCAAGTGCGTCTATGACCTTATCACCGCCGTCGCCCATACCGTAAACTATAACGGGCTTGTCGCAAGATTTAAAAAATTCCCAACTTGTAGTGATATTGCCGAGCAAATCTTCTATAAAATTACCGCTTAATTTTCCAATCAAAGTTTCATATCCCCGATAACTGAACGCAGGTCATCACGCATTTTGAGTGCTTCTCTGCGGGCAGCCATAGCAAAGTCTGTTTCGGCACAATTTTCTTTCTTCCACGCACACATAATAGCACGGCTTGAATTGACAATAGCACCTATGCCGTTGCTGTCAAAAGCACCTTTAACATCGTTTGCACCGCCACCCTGTGCACCGTAACCTGGGACAAGGAAGAATGTATGAGGTAATTTTACTCTCAATTCGGCGAGTTGCTGAGGATAAGTAGCACCGACAACAGCACCTACACCGCTGTATCCGTGTTTGCCCATAAGGCTCTCACCCCATTTTTCGCACATTTTGCCCATATTAAGATAAACAGTGTCGCCGTTTGCAAGTTCAAGGTCCTGCAATTCGCCAGAACTTGGGTTAGAGGTCTTTGCAAGTACGAATATACCCTTATCCCTACTGTTGCAAATGTCAAGCAAAGGCTTGATACCATCTGTTCCGAGATAGCCGTTGACAGTAAGTCCGTCAGCACCGAAGGCCTCTATCTCTTGACCGTTAACCGTAGTAGCACCCAAATGAGCGGTTGCGTAAGCCTGCATTGTAGAGCCAATATCGTTTCGCTTACCATCGGTAATTACAAACATACCCTTTGCCTGTGCGTATCTGATGGTTTGTTCAAGCACTCTGACACCCTCCCAGCCGAGCATTTCGTAATATGCTGCCTGTGGTTTAATAGCAGGAACAA
>CAZZHP010000075.1:0-4639 GCA_964653925.1 uncultured Eubacteriales bacterium
TTTATCTATCCTGCATAGGGATATAGTCCCTCTCGGCTGATACGCTCATATATGCAGGGCGGATAATTTTGCCGGCATTTATGAGTTCTTCGAGCCTATGAGCACTCCAACCTGCAATTCTTGCTATCGCAAAAATCGGTGTAAACAGTTCCTTTGGAAGCCCAAGCATACTATAAATAAAACCGCTGTAAAAGTCAACATTAGCACTAACGCCTTTGTAAATTTGTTTTTCTCGGCCTATTACAACAGGTGCAAGTTGTTCTACATTTGAGTACAGTGCAAATTCCTCTGCCTTGCCCTTTTCCTCTGCAAGTTTACCGACAAAGTTCTTTAATATGCAGGCTCTTGGGTCTGATATTGAATAAACAGCGTGTCCCATACCGTAAATGAGCCCTGCCTTATCAAATGCCTCTTTATGAAGTAAGCGTTGCAAATAATTATCTATCTCATCTTTGTCATGCCAATCTTTAACTTCGTGCTTCATTTCCTCGAACATATCCATAACTTTGAGGTTAGCACCACCGTGCTTAGGTCCTTTGAGCGAACTTAAAGCGGCTGCAACAGTTGAATATGTGTCTGTACCCGAACTTGTAACAACATGAGTTGTAAATGTTGAGTTGTTACCACCGCCGTGCTCTGCGTGTAATACAAGTGCAAGGTCAAGTACCCTCGCCTCTAACTCTGTATATTGCTGGTCAGGGCGAAGCATAATCAGGATATTCTCGGCAGTTGACAATTCCGGCTTAGGTGTATGTATAAACAAACTTCCACCGCAAAGGTAGTGATTATACGCCTGATAGCCATACACTGACAGCAACGGGAATGTAGCAATAAGTTTGATACATTGTTTTAGAACATTTGGCAGGGAAATATCGTTTGCCTTATCATCATAACAATATAAGGTCAATACACTCCTTGCAAGAGTGTTCATCATATCGTTTGTAGGTGCTTTCATAACAACATCACGCACAAAATTAGTCGGTAATGTGCGGTACTTTGAAAGTATACGGTTAAAATCGGATAATTCCTCTGCATTAGGCAACTCGCCAAACAAGAGGAGATATACGGACTCTTCAAACCCAAAGCGTTTATCGTTCATAAAACCTTGCGTTAAATCTTCAATATTATAACCTCTGTAAAAAAGTTTGCCATCAGTAGGTACAGAAACACCGTCAACAATTTTGTTTTGGCGAATTTCCGAAATTTCTGTCAAACCTGTAAGTACACCCTTACCGTTAATATCACGCAAGCCCCTCTTAACATCATATTTGGTGTAAAGGTCCTTGTCGATACTACTGTTTTGATAGCACATCTCTGCAAGTGAGTCAAACTTACTATCAATATCTGCCCATTTGTCAAAATCTGTTCTTTTGTTCACCCTAATCTCCTCCAATCTTAGTTGTATTATATCTATTATATATTTTTATTAAATTATTGTCAAGTTTTTTCAATTTAAGAAATTATCAAATATAATGTAAGAATTCTTAAATTATACAAGTCCTGAGGCGTTCGGATACTGTATTTTACACCGCGGACTCCCTTATAATATAGCAAAAAATCGCTAAACCTCCCAACTTTTTATACTGGGAGGTTTAATTTTAATTACAAATACATTCTAATATCTATTGCTAATCTTTCCTCAATATTTACAAGTCGCTTGGTAATATCTTTGGCTTCTTGTTCGGCGGCTTTATATTGATTGAGGTATTTGTGCAACGATTTTACACCCATATTGCAACCATCTGTTATAAGGTCCGCTATTGTCTGGTCGGACTCATCAACGGCAAGTTTGACATTTGTCTTTAACCACGACATACTTTTTGCCATAGAATTGGGACTTTTGCCATCATCGTGATAGTCAGTTAGCATATCGTGAATTTCATCTTTGAGTTTAATATGCTCGTTTTTGCTATCTTCCAGAAGTCGCCTGAATTTGCTGTTGTTTACATTATCAATAACATCATCAATGGCGGATATACCCATCTTGATACCTGCATCACATTCCCTCAAAAGTTTGATTGTATCTTGCTTAATCATATAATTACCTCCAATTATTGTTTGATATAATTATTTACAGATAAAGGTAATTTATGCACTTTTTATTAAACATACTTTATCAAATCACAATTTACAATCAGCCACTTTAAACAAAAAGGGGACGCTTTGCGTACCAAAGTGCCCCCTGATAATCTTATATTTTATCCAAAATTAAATTGACAAGAAATATGCCAAATATTATATCATACCGCAATATGCCCTTGATGAATATCCGTACTTCATTATAGCATTAGCAAGGTTCCTGATATTTGCCCCTGCATTGGCTGACTCTGTCTTTGCCTTTGCGTAAGATTCAACACTATAACTAAGCGTATTACTGATAGCAACGCCATTTTTGTAGGCAGTAAAATAATAAGTGTCGCTTAACTGTGTTGCTATCAAACCGCTGAATTTAACTGTGCGATATGTTGAACTTGTGCCAAACTCCTCGCTTGGTACTTCGCTTACGATATTCCCATCGGCATTGCTTACCCTGATAACAACTCCTGTTGTGTCTGCCATTGTAAACATAGGCTGAATTGAGATAGAATCTTTTAAGTTAAGGTTTGCACCGTACCAAACAAGTTCGACATTGTCTACTACATTATATCGGGAATTGGTAACGCTTGTCAAATTGGCAACCTTGTCATCTGCTGTTGCAAATGCCCTTTGTGTGTCTGTTAATTTAGCGTTTGCCAAATTGTCAATATTGTAGTTTGTATAATATTGCGACATAGTGCCGTAATTGAGCAAGTCAACTATGAGCGTACATAATTTTGCATTATTAGAATAAAGTTCAAGTGCGTTGTAGCAATACTCCGATATACTGTACTCTTTTGCCTCGCTTGAATATTCTGTCCCGTTATAGTTTGCAAATAATTTAGCGGTAATGGTATCATTCATTAGGTTTGGTGCTAAATTCCTGAATGTAAATATATAATAATCTTTGTTGGTGGTGTACTCTGTAACCTTGATTTCTTTGCCGTTTATATCAAACATTACATAAGGGTCGGTATATCCAATATTCTCAAAATATATTTTATCAACCATATAATTGATTGCAATATTATTTTGGAGCGTCAAAGATGCACCTGCAAACGCAAGTTCCCTTCGGCAATAATCGGTAACTTCTACACTTGGAGTAACCGTAACACCCGAGTCAAGTATGCTGTTATCCCTGATGAGTGTAATCTCAGGCTCTGCAATACCATTAGGATTTACACCGCTGAGCAAATCAATATCAGTCGAAACACTGCGTTCACCCTCGGCAGTAACAACAAACGAAAGTTTGAACAAATAACCGCCATTGGTAAAATCTATGAGTGATGATATATTAGCAACTGTTGCCTTAATAACGCCCGCCTCGTTTGCATTAAAATAGCCTGATGATGCTATCAAAGGAAATCTAACGCTATCCGCCTCATCAACTAATTTAAGGGTTGAGCTTGTGTAGTTTATATTAAAGTCAGAATTTACAACCTTTGTAGGTGTTTGCAGGTAATATGAATATGTAATTACATCGCCGACAACAACATTGGCGGTTATTTTTCCGGTGCTATCAATAAATTCACCGTTTAAGCAAGTGTATTTGGATATATTTAGAGACTCTGTTATCGAATCTGATATATTATCCGTAGCAGTTTTTGACATATCCGCAGTAGTTGTATCAGCACACACGACTGCTATCTGAGATATTACCATTAAAAAACACAATAATAATGCGACAGCGCTTTTCATCTTTATTTCCCCTTAAATATTTTTTAAAAAAACAACTGACAGATTTTAAAAGTTGCCAGTTGTTTTTAATTCGTTATTATAATTAAGCCTTGTTAACAGAACCGAAGAGTTCCATCTTCTCCTTAACAGTAGCCTTGATAGCCTCAAAACCAGGAGCGAGGAGTTTTCTTGGGTCAAAGCCCTTGCCTGTTTGATCCTTACCAGCCTCTATGTACTCCCTTGTAGCAGCAGCAAAAGCAAGTTGACACTCCGTGTTAACATTGATTTTAGAAACGCCGAGGTCAATAGCCTTTTTAATCATTTCTGCCGGAATACCTGTACCGCCGTGAAGAACAAGTGGCATAGAACCTGTGAGCTTTTGGATAGCGTCAAGTGTGTCGAAGCTAAGTCCTGCCCAATTTGCAGGGTACTTACCATGAATATTACCGATACCGGCAGCAAGCATTGTAACGCCGAGGTCAGCAATAGTCTTGCACTCGTTAGGGTCAGCACATTCGCCTGCACCGATAACGCCGTCTTCTTCGCCACCGATTGAGCCAACCTCTGCCTCTAATGAAAGACCCTTTTCGTTACAAATTGCAACGAGTTCCTTAGTTTTCTCGATGTTTTCCTCGATAGCAAAGTGTGAGCCATCGAACATAATTGAACTAAAACCAGCCTCGATACAAGCCTTTGCACCGTTGTATGAACCGTGGTCAAGATGTAAAGCAACAGGAACAGTAATGTTGAGTTCCTCTAACATACCGTTTACCATACCAACGATAGTCTTGTAACCGCACATATACTTACCTGCACCCTCAGATACACCGAGTATAACCGGTGAGTTGAGTTCCTGAGCAGTTAAAAGTATAGCTTTGGTCCACTC
>CAZZHP010000076.1:0-4631 GCA_964653925.1 uncultured Eubacteriales bacterium
TAATCTTGCTCTTTTGGAGTCATTTTGTTATCACTTGGTAAACATAGGCCACGATTAAAAATATCCGACCCTACATCTTCTACACTACCGTCAATATAAGCGTTGGTTCTTGCTCTGCCACTACCGCTTACGGTGATAAACTCGTTCATTCTATACATCGGTTGCATGTGCATAGGCTTCCAGATAGGGCGTCCCTCAGCATTAACAGAACTTATTGCCTCTAAAATTTCGGTAGGACATGATTTGCCTCTTTCGGATACATAGAGTGCCTCTGTTTCGCCCAATACCTGCCTGCACATTGCAGATTTGTCAATAATCATTGAAGAAAGCCAATAATTTGGAACTGAATTTTCAAAATCATAAGGATTCATAGTAATCGGTAAACCTTTTAGTCCCTCTTTGTATCTATCGTAAATTGCCTTCTTTTGGGCGATATGTTCCTCTAAATACGGATATTGTCCACGGACAACGCCTGCAATAACATTACTCATACGATAGTTATAGCCAACCTCCTCATGCTGATACCAAGCAGCTCTCTCCCTTGCCTGTGTTGACCACTTCCTTGCTTTGTTGGCAACCTCTATATCGTTTGTCAACAGGCAACCACCACTTGAACCTGTTATTATTTTATTTCCGTTGTAGCTAATAGCAGAATAATCACCAAACGAACCTGTTTGTTGACCCTTGTAGGTAGCACCCATAGATTCGGCGGCGTCCTCAATCAGCAAAGCACCGTATTTATCGCAAATACTTCTGATTTCGGCAATTTTTGCTGGGAAGCCATATAAATGTGCCATTACAACTAACTTAACCTCAGGATACAGTTGGAATGCCCTCTCTAATGCAACAGGGTCCATATTCCAAGTATCACGCTCTGTATCAATAAACACAGGGATACCGCCCTCATAAACGACTGGGTTCAGGGTTGCATCAAATGTCATATCCGAACAAAATACCCGTTTGCCCTCGACAGCACCGTGTCCGATTGGAGGTCTGCCATATAATTTTTCACCAGCAAATTTTACACTCAAATGCAACGCCGCTGTACAGCAGGACAAAGCTACCGCATACTTGACATTTGCTTTTTGGGCAGCTATAAGTTCAAGTTCGTTGATATTCTCTCCGACTGTTGACATCCAGTTATTATCGTATGCCTCTTTGATATACTCCATCTCTTTGCCATGCATAGTAGGAGAAGAAAGCCATACTTTGTTTGTAAAAGGTTTAAATTTGTTATCTTTTCTAAACATTTAAATACCCCAAATAACATATATATTTTAAATTTTAAATATACTAACAATAAATAATAAAAAGCAACATATAAGGACATATTATATTTATTACATTATATATCTTTTAACGAAAAATGTCAAGTATTAACAAATAAAAAAATCGAAAAATATTAAAAAATATAACAAAATATTTAAACCGTTTTATGTTATTTTAATTCAATTTAACAATAATCGTAAATATATGGATAAACAAAGTAATATTTTTGATATAAAAGAATATTAACGGCTTATAAAATTGGTTGAATTATAAAAAATTTATATTGAACCGATAATTTTCTTTTGAATTAGTGTAGCGTCCTTTATGTTTATTACATTATCGTTGTTTAAATCTGCGTTTGTATACTCGAAATTTTCTAATGATATTATCTCAGCACAATATTTTTGAATTATAGCAACATCGTTACCTGTTAATTGATTATCGTTATCTAAATCACCCAATATTTTAGTAAGCTTAGGGATAGTTCTGGTTTCTGTAAAATTATCGTGCGGACAAGTGCGTTTTTCTTCGCCCTCTTGGTTTATAGTGGCCTCCCTAACAGTAACCCATTCACCAAAATTATGCCCTGTCGCTTGAATTGTTTCGACCTCTGAATGTCCGCATTTTGTGCAAGTCTTAGTTATAGAGCCGTTTGCAGTACAGGTTGCATCTACACGGGTTTGGGTAAAATTATGGTTGCAACTGCCGACTATATCAGAGTCCTCGTAGGCAGTTACACATTCATAGATTACAACATTATTTTTTATAACGGGAACTTCCGCATAAGCTATGCCGTCTGGGTTTACACCGTTCACAAACGGTATACTACAAGTAGCCGTTGATGCACCCGCAGCCTTAACAACAAACTTTACTTTAAATAAAAGTCCGCCGTTTGTAAAGTCAAACATTGAGCTTATATTAGAGCATGTAGCCTTTATCTGACCTGTTAATTTATCATTATACATCATACCGGAATTTACTATCGGAAATCTATCCTGTTTAGTTTGTGATACTAATTCAAGTGTAGAATTAGTATAAGAAATAGTAAAATCTGTATTGACTACCTTCATCGGTGTTTCTAAGTAATATGAATAAGTTACAGTATCACCAACATTGACAGCCATACCGTTAAATGTAGTTGTTTGTGCGTTAACACCAGAAAAACCGACAGCAGTAAACAACATAACCATAACTAATAAAGCAGAAAATATTCTTTTCATAATTTATCACTCCAAGTTTATATATTATAACTTTTTATAAGACTTTCGGCACATTTGACACCGTCAACAGCAGCCGAAATAATTCCGCCTGCGTACCCTGCACCCTCGCCACAAGGGAACAAACCACGCAAATTAACAGATTGCATATCCTCGCCACGCAAAATTCTAATCGGTGATGATGATCTTGTTTCTGCCCCTGTCATAATTGCATCATAATTAGCAAAACCGGTCAATCTTTTGTCCATTTCCCTAATTGCATAACGGAGGGAATCTGTAACAAAATTTGGTAGAAATTCCTCCATTCTTGCAAAATTAGTGTTTGGTTTATATGACGGCAAAACCTCACCGAACATATTGCTCTTTTGATTATTTAGGAAATCACCGACACGCTGTACCGGTGCATTATAATCACCACCGCCTGATATATATGCCATTTTCTCTATATTCCTCTGAAAATACACACCGTCGAGCGGAGTGGTGTTGCCGTAATTACTCTCATCTACGCTTACAAGTAACGCTGAATTAGCGTTTGTTTTATCACGGGCAAATTCACTCATACCATTGGTTACAACTGTGTTTTCTTCGCTTGCGGCGGCGACTACACTTCCGCCAGGGCACATACAAAATGTATATACTCCCCTATTGTCAAGAGTATGAATATTTAATTTATAGTCGGCAGCACCAATGTTTTGGTTATTTGCAAAGTCACCATATTGTGCTTTGTTTATGTTTGCTTGCAGATGTTCAATTCTAACACCAACTGAAAAAGGTTTGGGACAAATAGCAATATTTTTGGAATAAATGACCTCAAATGTATCCCTCGCACTATGACCGATGGCGAGTATAACTTTGTCGGCAATTATATTTTGTCTGCCGTTTCTGTTTTGAATACAAATAGAGCAAATTTCGCCGTTGCTGATATTTATATCGCACAGTTTAGTCTCGAATAAAACGATCCCACCGAGTGAAATTATCTTTTGGCGGAGATTTTTTACGGTTGTTTTGAGTCGGTCTGTACCAATATGTGGTTTTGAATTATACAAAATCTCTTGTGGAGCACCGTTCGCAACAAATTCCTCTAAAATAAACCTTGCCCTTGTATCCTTTGTGCCTGTATTTAATTTGCCATCAGAGAATGTACCTGCACCGCCCTCACCAAATTGGACATTAGATGTTGTATCAAGTACAGAATTGTTCCAGAAATTATTTACATCTTGGGTGCGAGCATCGACATCTTTGCCTCTTTCAATCAAAATCGGCTTTAAACCTGCTCTCGCAAGAATAAGGGTTGCAAAAAGTCCTGCAGGCCCTGCACCTACAACCACAGGTGAATTATGCGGAATATATTTAGGCATAGGCTGAATATATTGATATTTTTGAGTTATTGTGGCTTTTGCATTTTTTGCCCTTGAAATTATTTTATTTTCATCGGAATTAACATATACATCAACACTTACAGTAAAATGCACATCGCTCTTTTTTCTTGCATCTATTGCCCTTTTATACAGTGATATTCTATCTATAACCTTTTTATCACATGACAGGGCCTTTGCAACAGATTTGAGCAAATCTTCTTCTTTATAATTTAACGGTAATTTTATTTCATTAATTCTTATCATAATTTTTCGCCAACATTCAAAGCACTTGCAAAAGCAAAATGCAGATTATAACCACCGCATTTGCCGTCTACATCTATAACTTCACCGCAGAAATACAAGCCTTTGATTATTTTACTTTCAAATGTATCCGAGTTTATCTCCGAGCCTAACACTCCACCAGATGTTACCTGAGAATTTTCGAAATCAGCGGTATTTGTTATATGGAATTTTAAATTTTTTATGACCTTTGCAATATCGTATAAATCTCCATCAGTAAGTTCATTACATAATTTGGAGGGCTTGTCAGCCTTTGCAATAATTGCTTGTGATATATTATTATGGAATATACCTGTAAAAATTTTGGGGGAGTTATCACCCGAAAAGAGTCCACGGTTGCGGTTTAGCAAAGAAAATATTTCTTTTATGGAACTATTTGGCAACAAATCGACTGATACACAGGGCTTTTTGAGGTTCTTAAAATATCGTGACAGGTCAAAAACACAAATACCAGACAGCGAATTTGCGGTAAATTGTACCTCGCCTA
>CAZZHP010000077.1:0-4595 GCA_964653925.1 uncultured Eubacteriales bacterium
CAAGTACAAATACAACCTGCATCATTCCTGCGTGAACAAGTATAAATGCACCGACCCTCAAAAAGCTCATTGTGTTTGTTACATAACCGAGTGCAACTTCGAGCATTTCAAATAAATTATCAACAATAAACTCTGATATTTTCTCAGGTTTCCAGTCCTCTTTGCCCTCGACCAGTTTACCGAGTGGCTCTCTTAAAAATACAAGTATAATCGGCAAAACTATCAGTAGCAAAACATAGGTGATGTTCATAATATTCTTACCAAGCAATATATTATACGCTAAGCCTGCAACAAGCGATGTGTAAAATATCATACCAGATAAACCGTTGACACCGAACAGTGCATTACCTAATTTGGACTGTTTAATTGATGAATAAATATTTAACATCATAGAGATTATCACCAAAACAATGCCCAGACCGATAGCAGAATAAATCAATATATTAGTTATTTTAGGCTCCATTACTTCAATAGGTTTTTCTTTAAATCCCAAGAACCTGAACATAGGGTCAAGCAAATGCTCAAACCCAAATACGCTGCCAAACACAAACCCAAATATCGTCGAAGAAATTGAACAAGGTATCAACAACGGTCCCAACGACATCTTCTTTTTGCACATAAACAATGCTGTCAACAACAACATAATTCCGTGTCCTACATCGGCAAACATTACACCAAATAACAGGGTGTATGTAATTGCAATAAATGTAGTCGGGTCTATCTCGTTATACGCAGGCAAACCGTACATTTCGGTATAGAACTCAAACGGCTTTGTTAATAAATTGTTTTTAAGTTTAATAGGCGGTGATAGGTCAAGCACCTTTTTAGCATCGTTTATTCCGTAGCCTACACTCTCAATAGTCAGCAATTCTTTTGTAAATTCCTTCTCACAATCAGCAGGTATCCAGCCGGTAATAATAAAACTTGATTTGTAGTGCAAAGCGTAATTTTTTATCGAGCAAAGCAGACTTTGTATTTCAAGCACTGTGTAATATTTTAATATATATTGCCCGTTGTCGCTTAGGTACTTGTCAAGTTTACCGTTAGCAATTTTGAGTTTTTCTTCACATTCGCCCAAAAATATCTTCTGATTATCGTAATATTCCTGCGGAGTACCCGTAAATTCCGACATATCACTCTTTTCAAAAAATAAACCCGAGAAAATCTTATCTACCTCGTCGCTTTTTTTGATAGGAGTTATGTACACACCCCAGTAGTAATTTTTGTCCTTTGAACACGGCAGGAATGTAACATAGGGGTTACCGCTGAACTCTACAAGTTTATCGTAACTTTCTACCGGTAATTTACCAAAGGTTGTCTTGATATATTGACAGGACAGGACTTTCTCAATATCAATATCCAATTCTGTAAATTTAGATATTTGCTTGATATTTTTTTTACAGGTTTCAAGTTTCTGCTCGGCAAACGATTTTTCTTCCGTAATATTTGATATATCCCTTATTATATCGTTGACACTTTGTTTTACATCGTCAAATGTAGGGTCAAAATCACCGACATCAATTATTTCCTTATCAAAATTAACGCTATCAAGTACAGATTTAAGCTCACTCAAAATAGGTGAATATTCATCTTTTTGTATAGTACGGCTGAATTTATACGCATTAGTATAGAAGTTGTTAGCATCATCTGGGTGGAACACTTCTGATTTGACACATATTCGGGCAACTTTATCTATATCTTGGTTTAAGCCAAAGATACTTATTGCTTTCATAGGGGTTATTGCCAAAAATAATCGCCTTCTTTCCTTTTATTATCTGCATCTTAATTATCCAGATTTACTTACAAATTATGATTTGCTCAATCTCGCTTGGGATCAGCCCGTATCTGACTCCCTCAATTATATTTATTATATTAGAAAGTTCTATATCTGTTATAAAAATGTACGAAAACATAACCACAGTCGGACTTTCGGCAAGGAACATATTATGATACAACAGGTTAAACCTTGCCTTTAAAAATATACTTGATAAGGAATTTACACTTCCCTTGTCAATTAACTTGCCGATAGAAGTTGTACGGAGTTCACTTAACATATCTTCATCAGTTTCTGCCTGACAAATTTTAATAAGTTTGTTTTGATTAATTGTTCCAAACGGCAACAAAAAATTTTTCAACGTAGTTAAGTCAACATTATAAAAATTTTTAATTCTGTAAATTTTTTCTATATTTTTAAAATCATTCAGAGTATCAAAGAGTTTTTTTATGTCCTCACGCTCTTTTTTTGATTTATTTTTTTGGATAGTGTTATAAAGTTCATCATACATAAAGTTATACATAGCATTTTCGATAGCCTGTATATTTACCTTGTTGTCCTTGTTAGGTGCAAATTTGGATAAGATTTTCTTATACGGCGAGTTAGATGTAGCATTAAGCACATCTTCGTATGTCCTCGCCCTTGCTAAGCCCTGTAAATCTATATTAGTATGTTTTTTAAAATAACTCGGCAACATAAATATGTACCTCTCGGTATTGTCAGAGTTAAGCAGAGTCAAAAAGTGTATGAGCTGGTCTATCTCATAACGCCTGACAATATGATGCGAAAAATTAACCCCTGACTTTGGGTCATATCTGCATAAGGAGTCAAAATCATAAAATAACTTTTGTTTCAAAAGCTGTTCCACTTTGCCACGATGTACGCAATATTCATTTATTTTGGTAAAGACAGATGAATAATGGGTGTTATTTTTGAGATACAACACAACATCAGAAACATTTTTACATTCTATAAGATTTTGGTAATCATTTTTGGTTAATCTATGCCCAAACTTAGCGTGAACTTTTGCAGAGATAGCAGTAGATGGATGAATTATCGCCAACAGAAAAGCCCCCTCTTATATGGTGATAACATAATCAGGTTAAAATTCATTTAACACATTCGCAACTATTGTTGACACGAATTTATCTTTATTTTGCTCAAATTTACTTTCGAGTTCCTTTTGTAACCAGTTATGTTTTTGCATAGTTTCTTCCCATTGTTCATTTGCCAAATCTTGTTCTGCCAAATCATTTTTACTGGCACGGATAAGGGCTTTATCTAAATATTTTTGATGGATACTTTCCTTTGTTTCCAAGATTTCCTCTTTTGATTTAATCTTTTCAAGTTCGGCATTGTCCCTTATTTTTTGGGCTTCTATATCCATAGATATTATTTTTTTGATTAGGTCTTGCATTGTATAGCCTCCAATACAAACTAAAACGGTTCCACTACAAAATCATAGTGGGGAAATATGTCAAATCAGAAAGATTATAACAATTCTATCTTGTAGACGGAACTATTATAATCTTTTAATAATAAAATATCAAGACCAAAAGTCTACAATGATTTATATTATTTCAACACCTATTTTGTATTCTTTTACAGATGATTTTATATTTAATAAATAATGTAATATTGATTTAGTCTTGATATATAATATTTATTTTTTAATTTTTCAAAGATTGGAGCGGGGCAGGTATCCTACCGCCACGGTGTATAAACTCCGCTGGGTTACCCTTACGCAAAGGCATAACAGGACCACTGCCAAGCAAACCGCCAAAATTAAGTTCATCACCGGCAACCTTGCCGATAGCAGGAATAACTCTGACAGCAGTTGTCTTGGTATTTACCATACCAATAGCGGCCTCGTCGGCGATAATTGCGGATATAACCTCCGGTGTAGTATCACCAGGAATAACAATCATATCCAAGCCAACAGAACAAACGGCAGTCATAGCTTCAAGTTTGGTAATATCCAAACAGCCACTTTTAGCGGCGGCAATCATACCGGCATCTTCGGTTACAGGGATAAACGCACCGCTTAAACCGCCAATATGAGATGACGCCATAACGCCACCCTTCTTAACCGCATCGTTCAGTATAGCAAGTGTAGCAGTCGTGCCGTGACAACCGCATTGTTCAAGTCCCATTTCTTCTAATATATAGGCAACGCTGTCACCAACTGCCGGTGTAGGTGCTAACGAAAGGTCAACAATGCCAAAAGGCACACATAGCCTCTTAGATGCCTCCATAGCAACAAGTTGTCCCATTCTTGTAATTTTAAATGCAGTTTTCTTAATCATTTCAGCAATTTGAGATATATCCTTGCCTGCACCCTCTTTGGCTAACATAGCACGGACAACACCAGGACCCGAAACGCCGACATTTATAACGCAGTCGCCCTCGCCGACACCGTGAAAAGCACCCGCCATAAATGGGTTATCCTCAGGAGCATTACAAAAGACTACGAGTTTTGCAGGTCCTATGCAGTCCCTATCAGCGGTAAGTATAGCAGACTCTTTTATAATTTTGCCCATCATTGACACAGCGTCCATATTTATGCCTGCCTTGGTAGAGCCGATATTTACAGATGAGCAGACATTATTAGTTACCGACAATGCCTCAGGGATACTTTGGATAAGTGCATAGTCGCCCGATGCAAAGCCCTTTTGAACTAACGCAGAGTATCCGCCTATAAAGTTGACCCCAAGTGTATTAGCAGCCCTGTCAAGTGTTTTGGCAAACTTAACAGGATTTTTGCCCTGACAGGCAGCGGCAAGCATAGCGATAGGCGTTACAGAAATTCGTTTATTTATAA
>CAZZHP010000078.1:0-4476 GCA_964653925.1 uncultured Eubacteriales bacterium
TTTGTTCCATAATTTTTTTCAAGTTTTGTTCCTCCTTTTTTAGCTTGTATAGTATTATATGTTTTACAAATTTTTTTGTTACTTCTGCCCCTATCCCCACAAATTTATCAAATATTGTGCAAATTTCTACATCTTAAATTTAATAAATTATTGACTTTTATATTTAGATATGATATACTAACGAACATAACGAAATTGGTATAAATTGCGTTAAATAAAGGCAAATCGGGGTGTGGTAGACAGAGAATTTTAAACTTAAATGAGCCAAAAACTCTTTCGGGTGAGTGAGTTGGTTCTATCATTACAAAAAATACATATTCTTTTTACATAATGCACATGCGGTCGTATGTGCGTTACACTTTATATTTTCATAATTATAAATCTTGGGAAATGTTTCTGTGCGAGATATAACCTTTAAAAGAATGGAGATAAGTTAAAATGAAAATAGTAATTATTGGTCTTGGAACAATTGGTAAGACCATACTGAAAAATCTTTCGGGCGAGGACCACACCATAACAATTATTGATGATGACAAATTAAAGATAGAAAGTCTCATCGAAAAGTACGATACATTCGGTGTTGTCGGGAACGGTGCCTGCATTGATATTCAAAAAGAAGCTAAAATGGAGGAGGCAGATTTGGCTATTGTCCTAACCAACAGTGATGAACTTAATGTGTTCGCCTGCCTCGTGGCAAAAAAACTCGGCGTTAAAAATACTATCGCCCGTGTCCGTAATCCTGATTACAGAAAACAAATTATGGAGATGAAGGACGAACTTGGCATTGCAATGATTGTCAACCCTGAGCAAGAAGTGGCAAACGAGATATTCAATATTATCAATCTGCCATCGGTTAACGGAATTGAACACTTTGCAAAGGGCAGGGTATCTCTTGTTGAGGTTGTAGCAGAAAAGGGCTGTTCCCTTATCGGCGAGACACTGAGGGATATTGGACAAAAATTTAAGACCAAAGGTCTGGTATGTGATGTTCAGCGTGGTGATGACATTATTATCCCTCTCGGTGATTTCAGAATTGAGGAAGGTGACCGTCTCCATTTTACATCAGATGCAAAAATGCTTGGCGATTTTCTGTCGGAAGCCCACCTTGTTAAATCACCTCTAAAATATATTATGATTGTTGGCGGTGGCAGAATTGGCTATTATCTGGCTGATGCCCTTTCGCAGAAGAACTACTGTGTTAAACTGCTTGAAAATAATCCGGTTGCCGCAGAAGAACTTGCGGAACTTTTGCCTAATGTAACGATTATCAACGGTAACGGTACACAGCATGATATACTCATCGAGGAAGGAATTGAGGCGATGGACGCTTTTGTTGCCTTGACAGACAATGATGAGGAAAATATTATTGTTTCTATGTTCGCCAAAAAGAAAAAGGTAAAAAAGACCATCACCCAAGTCAAGATTGATGACTTCTACGGTATGCTTGATGAACTTGGAATTGATAACCATGTTTCTCCGAAGCATATTGTCGCAAGCAGAATTATCAGTTACATTCGTGCTCTTTCTAATACTGTGGGCAGTAGCCTGCTCTCTATGTATCAACTTGTTAACAATCAGGTGGAGGCTCTTGAATTTTCTGCCAAGCGTTATGAATATTTCTATAATAAACCTCTCAAAGATTTAAAAATCAAGAAAAATTGCTTGGTTGCCTGTATTATTCGTGATAACAAAATTATCATTCCTGATGGTAATTCCGAAATTATGTTGGGTGATAATGTTGTGGTTGTAACGACACACAAGAACTTTGACGACCTAAACGATGTGTTTGAATAAGGCGGTGCGTTATGGATTACAGAAAGATAGGTAAAATCTTAGGCAAAATTATGATATTAGAGGCCATTCTGATGGTCGCTCCGCTGGTTGTCAGCTTTGTTTACAAAGAAACTCTATTACATAGTATTGCATTTATTATCCCTATTGTTATATTGACTGCTATTGGCTTTCTTTTGCAAATTCCAAAGCCGAAGCGAAATAGCCTGTATCAGAAAGAAGGCTTTGCCGTTACTGCTCTTGTTTGGGTTATTATGACCCTATTTGGAGCAATTCCGTTTGTTATTAACGGGGATATTCCCAACTATGCCGACGCTTGCTTTGAGATTATGTCGGGCTTTACCACTACCGGTTCAAGCGTTATTCCCGATATAACGGCCGTCTCCCATTCCACATTGTTTTGGAGGAGTTTCTCGCACTGGATTGGCGGTATGGGTATCCTTGTATTTGTTCTAATCTTCATTCCCGAAAGTAACGATGGTTCCTCTATGCACTTACTCCGTGCCGAAAGTCCTGGCCCGCAGGTAGGGAAAATCGTTTCTAAAATGAAGGTAACAACAAGAATTCTTTACCTAATTTACCTTGTTATGACGGCACTTCAAATTATCATTCTGTGTTGCGACCCTGTAACAGATTACAACGCTATGTGTCAAGACTTAGGTGTTGAAATGGCTACCGCTTATCAAAATGACAGGGTGTTCCATGCGTTCCTTGCTACCTTTGGATGTGCGGGAACAGGCGGTTTCGGCTTTATGGTAGGCAGTATGGAATATTTTACACCTTTTGCACAGTATGTGGTATCAATATTCCTTATCCTGTTCGGTTGCAATTTCAGCCTATACTATCTGCTCTTGATAGGTAAAATTAAGGCTGTCTTTCGCAGTGAAGAATTTAGAAGTTATTTTTTAATAGTCGGTGCGGCAGTTGGCTTTGTGTTCCTGAGTCTTGTCGGGAAATTCGAGGCATTCCCACAGGTTTACACGACTGAGGAGGCGTTCCGACACTCACTGTTCCAAGTATCATCGTTGATGACAACAGCAGGATATACCACAACGGACTATGATGTCTGGCCTATGCTCGCAAAGACCACCCTTGTGATGGTAATGTTTATCGGTGCTATGGCAGGTTCCACGGCAGGCGGTATTAAGGTGTCCCGTATTGTAATGTCGGTAAAGGGTGCTTATATCAATGTCCGCAAGCTTATTAACCCCCGCTATGTTCCGAAGGCAAAATTTGAGGGCAAAACACTGGAACAAAAGACTATCAATGATGTGTTTGCCTTTATAACCCTGTATTTCTTTATATTCCTGTCCGGCATATTCCTGCTGTCATTTGATGGTGTGAACGGTCAGATTGTCAATATTGCTTCTGATGCAGGTCAATATGAGGTCAAGCACGGCTTCTTTAGTAATTTCTCTGCGGTGCTGACCTGTATTTCAAATGTCGGTCCGGCATTCGAGGCAGTAGGACCGTATTCAAGTTTTGCCGGCTATAATGATTTCTCCACCGTTATTTTGACTTTAATTATGATGCTCGGTAGACTTGAAATTTTGCCGGTGCTGATTTTGTTCAATTTCAGAACTTGGAAAAAAATGTAACACAATGCGGGTTAAGCCCGTGTTGTGTTCCTTAACCAAAGTTTTTACTCAATTAGAAATTTTTAAAATTGTACGGCAAGACTATTTTGCAGTCTTGCCGTTTATTTTTGTGTTATTAAAGATATTTTAAATTTAAACAACAACAGCCCAAAAGAGAAATTCACCCCTTTTTAGATTTTTATTAAAATCTAAATTGCTATTTTAAATATAATTTCAAAGATTTTCCCGAAAAATTTGCCGAATATACTTGACTTTTGCTCTGTATATGTTATAATGATTACAATATCGTAATATTTTTAAAATTGGCATAGTGTCTTTATTTTGTGAATTTTTTGTAAAAATGTTTACATTTACAGGACTTTATGATACTATTATAATAGTTATACAGATAAAACTATTACAGGAGGGTGAAGTATGAAGAAGTTTAGAAAATTAAAAGTATATATTGCGGTTGCTTTATGTTGCTGTACGCTGTTCGGTCAAGTTGCCTTTGCCGAGACAGTCGAGGAAATTCAGGGTAAAATCGAAGATATAAAGGGCGAAAAGAGCGAGGTTGACACCAAAATCAAGGCAAACGATGCCGAGATTGCAGCCAAGCAGGCAGAACTTGATGCCTTAAACGCAAAAATATCCGAAGCAGAGGACCAAATCGACACATTAAACTATACTATATATACCTGCTCACAGAAGATAACTCAACTTGAATTAGATATCGAGGCAAAAGAGGCAGAGATAGAGTACGACTATGATGTATTAAGACAAAGAATACGCACTATATATATGTCTGGGAATACATCTGACTTAGAGGTTTTGCTCGGGGCAAAAAGTTTTGATGAGTTTATAGACGCCTCATCACTTGTAAAGGCACTTAGCAAGCACGACAAGAAACTAATCGACGGTTTAAAAGAAGCAATAACTCAAATTAACCAAGATAAACAAGATACCGAGGTACAAAAGAGCGAGATGTTATCAGCCAAAGATAAATTAGAGAGCGAAAAATCTGCGTTAGATGATTTGCAAATACAGGCTGATGCCGCTATGCAGGAACTCCAAAAAATAAAGGGCGACCTTACTGAGGAATATGAGG
>CAZZHP010000079.1:0-4462 GCA_964653925.1 uncultured Eubacteriales bacterium
TTTTAAATCTATGCCAAATATTTTTGAGTGTATTTTCATTATTTAAACCTGTTTTGTCAAACAAATATCAACTTTGGGCTGTATTGCCGGTGGTATCTTGGGTCTCGGGTTCTGTTTGTGCCGTCGAACTTTCGTCAGTGATATTTTCGGGACTATTGTCGAAAATCTCGCTTAAATCTAAAATATTTTCCTGCGGTGTTTCGAATATGGTATTGTTGATGTTTTTGGTGTAGAAGTTTTTGAATTTATCAAAGGCTTCGCCACCAACCTGTTTAAGTACAAATACTCCGCCGATTATAGCAAGGCAAAGTGCAAGTTGCACTGTCAGTAACAGTAGCCTAAACGGTTGTCGTGGCTTGGGTGTATTGTCGGCGGTTGGGGCTGATACCTTGTCCGATTTTTTGCTAACCTTTTGTTTGGAAAGGTCGGACTCGACAGTCTTTTTGCGATAATTGTAAGTTTCGGGCGAAGATGTCGTTATCCAGCCATCTTCGTAAGAAATGTTGTCAATTCTATCATTTTGCATATAATCACCTCGTGTAATTATATGTTGATTTTGTTAAAATTAATACTCCCCCGTGCAAAATCAAGACCTTTGTTTATTTTGTAAAGATAGTAAATCTTCCCCAAATGTTAACAAAGTAAACCTTTGCCCACCCACCAACAAGGTGAAAGTTTTGCACAAATTCTAACAAAGCAAAAGTTTTGTTCAAACTTTTTCAAAAGTTTGTGGTTTCCAAAGGCAAGGCCTTTGGTCGCAACTAAATTGCGGGTAGCAATTTAGTGCGAAATAATGCCCCCAAACGCATTTGTGGGGGTGAATTGCAATAGTCCTTTGGACTATTGCAAGAGGGGACACTTTGCACGAGAAAGTGTCCCCTTAAAAAGGTTTATATAATATTATTTTGCATAGTAGCGTTAAACTGCATTTACGCAACATTACTTACATTGGTGATAATAGTAATAACATAGAAGTCATCACTCCTTGAATAACTGATATTACCCCTAAGTGTATCACTAACCTTGTAAAGCTCGCCCTTAGAAAACAAGCCTGTCAGGGCATTTTGGTATTCTTGGGCTGAGGTAAATTTTACCATCAATTTATCATTACCGCTTTGCTTTGCAAATACGCTCTTGACACCGTCAATAGAATAGGTATCGAGTGTGTAGCCGTTATAGGTATAGTAATTATACTTTGTAGCGGTGCAGGTTGGAACTGTAAACGAGTTACCGCTGAGGGTATGGGTTCTGGCGAGTTCCTCTGATGTAATACAGAAGTAATAATAAACACCGCCCATTGTATCGTCCCAAGTTAAATCAACAAAATAATACTCATCATCAAGCATAATATAGTTCCAAGCGTGGTTGCCACCGCTCGCAGTACCGACAGCCCTGCCACAAATTATGCCGAGCCTTTGCATGATAAACTGATATGACTTTGCGTAACCATCACAAACGCCTTCATTATTTGCAAGTATTCCGTAAGCGGAGTAAATATCATCGGAGCCGTCTATTACATAAGCAGTTTTTCCCGCTATATAATTGTGTACAAACAGTGCCTTTTCGTAGTCGGTGTTGTATTGCCGTGCCAAATTGCAAACCTCATCGACCTTTGCCATAAAGGTGTTGTATGCAGCCTCTTTGTCGGTTACGGTGTCCCAATATTCATAAGTGCGTAATGTAAGATAGGTTATGTTTTTATATGGACTGTAACTGTAACTAAAACCGCCATTGAACCAGAAAAATTCAGAATGGTCATAGTAGATAGCATGTAGAACATTTGCAAAGGAAGCCCCGTTATCAGATACATTAAATTCGACCTGAATAGTATCGTTTGTATAGGTTATTTGTTCTACAATAGTATCGTAGGCAACCTTTTCGGTATCGCTAAGTTGTTGATAACTTGTGTAAACAGCCTTGGATATTTCAGGAATTTCGATTACTTCGGTTGGTTCGGTTACCTCAGTCGGTTCGGTCGGAACTGTTGGTTCGGTTACCTCTGTTGGTTCAGTCGGAATTGTTGGTTCGGTTACCTCAGTTGGCTCGGTCGGAACTGTTGGTTCGGTTACCTCTGTTGGTTCAGTCGGAATTGTTGGTTCGGTTACCTCTGTTGGTTCAGTCGGAACTGTTGGTTCGGTTACCTCAGTCGGTTCAGTCGGAACTGTTGGTTCGGTTACCTCGGTTGGCTCGGTTGGAACTGTTGGTTCGGTTACCTCTGTTGGTTCAGTCGGAATTGTTAGTTCGGTTACCTCAGTCGGTTCAGTCGGTGTTATAATTTCTTCGGCTGGGAACTTGCTCACCAACTCGGCGTACCTTTGTAATATCATAGTTGCATCTGATGAGTCAATAGAATTGTCAGCGTTGACATCTGCCCACTTTTGCATATCACTCGGTAAAATGTTGAGTTCAGCATAATGTTGCAACAATAGTGTTGCGTCCACTGAGTCAACTACTCGGTCGCCGTTGCAATCTCCGTAAATATTTTGATTTTCATTAGCAAGAACAGCGGTAGCCGAGATTGTGCATATTAACAATACCGTTGCTATTGCTTTTGTCAAAAACTTTTTAATCTTCATAGTACTCCCCTTTTCTAAAAATAAATTTACAATTTAAGTATAACATTTTACAAATATAAATTCAAGCATATTTATATGAAAATTGGGTATAATATATGTTTAAATTTTTACCTTATTTTTTGCATAATTGCTTGTATTTTTCTAACATATAATAGCCAATTTATATGCAAATATATTTATGTGTTGCCAATGCCGTACCAATATGGGAAATTTAATACAACTTCTTTAAATCGTTAAGGTCATAAGGTGTCTGTTGATATACAAAATAATTGAGCCAATTTGTATACAATAGGTTCGCACTGCTACGCCATACGAGCGGTGGAGTCTGTGTGACATCATCATTAGGGAAATAATTATCGGGAATATTCGGGTTTATCCCCTTGTTAACATCTCTAAAATATTCATTAGCAAGTGTGTCCCTGTCATATTCGGCATGACCAAATACAAAGAACTCCCGCCCGTTCTTGTTGCAAACTATCGCAACACCTGCCTTATCAGAATATGCAAGGACTTCAAGTTCTGCCACCTTGTCGATGTCTGCCCTGTTGACAGAGGTATTTCGGGAATGAGGAATAACGAACACATCATCAAACCCACGCATAAGCGGGTGGAGCGGGTTTAAAATCTGGTGCTTATAAACACCCGATAACTTTTGTCCAAGGGTATATTTAGGCACATTATAATTATAGTATAGACCTGCCTGTGCTCCCCAACATATATAAAAGGTCGAGTAGACATTCTTTTTGGACCATTCTATAATATCGCAGAACTCCTGCCAATAGTCAACATCTTCAAAATTCATAAGCTCAACAGGAGCACCTGTTACAATCATACCGTCGTATGTATTTTTTTTGATATCGTCAAAAGTCTTGTAAAATGAGGTCAAATGCTGTACAGGTGTATTTTTAGATGTATAAGTTACAGTCTGCAACAATTCAACATCGACCTGCAACGGCGAGTTACCGAGCAAACGCAACAGTTGAGTTTCGGTAGTTATTTTGGTCGGCATAAGGTTTAATATCAAAATTTTCAGCGGTCTTATGTCCTGTTTAATTGCCCTGCCCTCAGGCATAACAAAAATGTTCTCGTTTTCGAGAGTTTTTCTTGCCGGTAAATCTTCGGCAATTTTTATTGGCATTTTTGTTTCCTCCTAATTAAATGTAATTTTTAGTGGTTAATAGCCTAACTATTAACCACTGTTATTATAATATTAATAATGTATCAATATTGTTTGCCCCAATATAATTGGTGCTTTGCCTTTTGTCCGCAACAAACGCAAGTATCGGACAAATGCTCCTCCTCAAAAGGAATACAACGGCTCTTGACACCGCCTGTAATATCCTTGATTTTATCCTCACACTCTGCATTACCACACCACATAGCCTTGATAAAGCCCTGTTTGTTCTTGGCAATATCGCAAAATTCATCAAGAGTTGTAGCGGTATGGGTCTTTTGTTGCATATTATCAAGTGCCTTTTGATACATAGCATCGTGAATTTCTGTCAAAAGTCGGGTAATCTCCGCCTTTAAATTATCAAGCGAGACAACGGTCTTTTCCCTGTTATCTCTCCTAACAAGTACGCATTGATTATTCTCTATATCTCGTGGGCCAATTTCAAGGCGAAGCGGAACACCCTTCATCTCGTATTGGCTGAACTTCCACCCTGGTGAGTTATCGGAGGAATCGCAATAAACTCTAAAATCACCTTTAAGTTGCTCGGTAATCTCGTAAGCCTTATCAAGTACTCCGGCTTTCTTTTGATTAATCGGTAAAACGGCAACTTGGATAGGGGCAATCTTTGGCGGTAATACAAGCCCGTCATCGTCACCATGCACCATAATAATAGCACCTATCATACGGGTAGATACACCCCATGAGGTCTGAT
>CAZZHP010000080.1:0-3110 GCA_964653925.1 uncultured Eubacteriales bacterium
TGGGTTATTTTTTTGGTAACAAACATCTCAACAATTCCGTCCATTATAAACCTCCGTATTAATAATTAACGAATTTTTTTGCCACAGCGGCTGCAATATATATAGGCTTCTCCGACTCTTGTACCGCAGTACGGACAGAAGTTATATGCTTGGGTTGAATTAGTGTTATCTGTATTAGTATTAGTATTAGTGTTAGTGCTAACATCTGTGTCTGTATCAGAAGTTTTAACAACATCAGAATTTGTAATTATGTTATCGGCAAAAGGATTTTTTGTAGTATCCATCGAGGATATATCCATACTAATGCCACTTTTTGATATTTTTTCTTCTGTTATTGTGTTTGTATTTTCTTGTACTTCCTGCGATATACAGCCGGACTCCGCTACATTTTTATCATCTTTTGCATCAGTAATATCTGATTTTTCTGTCTGTTCGGCTACATAATCTTCATCTAAGGACTGCAAAATATTATCTATTTCATTTGTTGTTGCCTTAATGCTATCATCTTCGAAAGAATAGCCTATCGGTCTGTCTAAATCGACACCCTCTGTGAAAGGTACTTGCGGAATAAACGAGAAAGTGTCCTTCTGGTATTTAATATGCCTATTGTATCCAAATGCGATAATGGCGTTTATTATCCTAATTGCAACAGATAAGCCTACACTAATCACAACTAATGACATAAAAACGAATAGACTATCAAGCCCGTATTGTTCATATAATGCTATCATTATAACAACGAGAACAGGTATCATAATAGCTTCTGTAACAGCAAGTATAATATTTGATATAGCATAAGGTTTTGCACCTTTTGAAGTAAGTTCAGGTGTGTTTAATGATTTTTTGATTGAGTTCCAATATATTACACAACTTATTGTGTTAAACAAAAGCAACCCACATAAAACAAACAATACGGCAAGAAATATTGCAGCAGATACCGCAGGAACATAGCCGTATTCGACATAATATTCTGACATACTTAGACCTACTGCTACAAGCACACCCATAACAACAACTAAAAAAGTCAGCAAGCAAGTACCGACAAGACTAATAATTGAGTTTACCCTGTTTAGAACAACAGGTGCATTAAGTGTAACCTGATTGTTATTTTTGCGTGAATTAGCGTAAAGCAATATTGTCGCTATTATGCCGAGTATAGCAAATACATTAGGCATAATGAAAGATCTATTAATCTCAATATTGTAACCGCTGGCACTAAAATAATCTGATGTTATATTGTTAGCAAGGTTACCTGTTGGAATAAAGTTTAATGCAAAAGAAATGATAATTGATATTATTGACAATATCGCAGACACAAGCACAATCGGGCGTTTAAAATAACTTTTTACTATACACAAATTGTGATTTTGAACATTGTAAAACATACCATTTGTCCTATATTGATTATCCATAATAATACCCCTCGCTTTTAGTTATAATCTTGTTGTATTTAAGAACAATTATACTATCTCTGCATCTGCAAAAAATTCCGGACAGTGGAAATTAGGGTTTGGCAAGTCAATCCTGTTAAAACTGCCATAATGCTCATATTCCGGTGTTTCGGAAACTTTGTAGAAGTTTACATAGAACTTAGCGCCCTTTTGGAGTTTAGGCACTTGCGGAAGACTCTCTAAAAATTCAATAGGCATAAGCAGTTCTATGCTCCAATTATCCTCGTTTACGGTTGCCTTTATATTACATTTTTCGACAACTTCGTCAGATACAAACTGTCTGCCTTTTCTGCCTTTTGCCGCCTTTATAAAAGCATTACCGATTGAATTAACCTCAAAATTCATATAAAGTACATCTGTTGATAATTTTTCGTTTTCCTCAGGGAAAGCCAAAAAACATTCCATACAACTATCTGTACAAGTCCTCTCGTGATATGCTGTAACAACTGTATACGGGTTACTCTCCTCGCAAATCATTTTGAGATATAGCCCTTCGTTAGGTATAAAGCCAAGATAAGCATAGGACTTAGGGATATAAACATTTTTTTCGGTCCAAACATAGTTGTCAATCTCTGCACGGTTACAGGTTAAAATTTCTTCTCTGCTGTTAATAGTTTTGATTTGGTACAACATAAATATTGCTTCCTTCCTTTATGTAAATAGACTGCTGTCGGACATTTGCTAAATAACAGCAACTATAATTTATCAAATTATTTATTTTTGAAATTCTTAAAAACCTCTAAAACTTTGTTGTAGTTTTCTACATTATAACTGTTAGGCTTGCTTGATTTGAGCGAATCATCTGAATATATCATAAGATATTTGCCTGACTCCGATATAGTAGCCTCAACCTCGCCGAGATTTAAAATGTCAAATTTGCCTGTATTTTTAACAGAATTTAAAATATCGTTGGCAACATCGTCAAGGTTCTGTACATCATAACTGTAAAGTTCAACTGTAACCTGCTTACCGTTAAGTTTAAATGAATATTTGTTACCCTTTGTGGCACCTATAAGTTCAGCGGACATCTCGGTTGCGTCTGACTTTGATACAAGTTCCAAGTCTAACAAATATTGATAGATACCCTCTATGCTGTCATCGTATTTAGTGTCATCAATTTTAACTTCCGGTAATGTAGCATCTTCGCTGACAACGGACTCTTTGTTTGTATTGAGCGGGTCATCTACACCGCAACCAACCATAAAGAGAGCAAGAACGAGTGCAGAGAGTATTAAAGCAAACTTTTTCATTTAATTTCCTCCATGAAATTATAAATAATTATATTTTTTATATTATAAACTATTTTCAAACTTAAATCAATAGTGTATAATGGTATTATGACAAATTTTTTATAAAAATATCATAAAAAGGAGTATTTATGCAAGAAATTTTGAGCCGTATGCGTGCGGCAATTACCAAATATAATATGATAAGCGATGGTGATGTAGTCGCTGTCGGGGTTTCGGGCGGTAAAGATAGTTTGATATTGCTATCTGCTATGAATAGACTTTCTAAATTTTATCCTAAAAAATTCGCTATCAAGGCAATAACCGCCGACCCTTGCTTTGACGGTGTACAGACTGATTATTCTAAAATTGAAAATCTATGCGATACACTCGGCATTGAATATATAATAAAACGCACGGAACTTGGGAATAT
>CAZZHP010000080.1:3210-4447 GCA_964653925.1 uncultured Eubacteriales bacterium
TATGCGATACACTCGGCATTGAATATATAATAAAACGCACGGAACTTGGGAATATAATATTTAATGAACGCAAAGAAAAGAACCCATGCTCACTATGTGCAAGAATGCGTAGAGGTATATTACACGATTTGGCAAAGGCGAATGGCTGTAACAAAATCGCACTTGGACATCACTATGATGACGCAATAGAAACTTTCTTTATGAATTTGTTCAACGGCGGAAGTATTGCCTGTTTTTCGCCTGTTACATATCTTTCAAATAAGGATATTACACTAATAAGGCCGATGGTGCTTGTACCTGAAAGAATGATAGTAAACACGGCAAACAAACTTGAACTGCCTGTTACTAAAAGTTGCTGTCCTGCCGACGGTGTTACCGAAAGGCAGAATACCAAAGAGCTTATCGTAGAATTATCTGCTAAATATCCGGACTTAAAGGCAAAAGTAATCGGTGCTATGCAAAGGGCAGGTATCTCCGGTTGGGGCAATATCAGTGATTAGTAGTTGTCAGAAAGTCTACGCTACGCTCGATAGAATCTTTGCTATTGCCCCACTCACCGCCTATATTACGGTAATCATACATTTGACAAAAGTGTGAGATATCTGCTTTGAGTGTCTTTAAATATCTAAGCATAAGGCTGTGCGTTGTTTCTAAAAATTCTTTTCTCTCTGAGAATTTTAAAATCTTGCTTTTGCTACCATAGTCTAAGAGCATATAACAATGCTCTGCACAAATGAATTTTTGCCCGCTGTACAAGTCCCTGAAATCAGCCTCGTTGTGCCAAGTTGTCAAAATATTTTTGAGCATATTATCCATATATTTTGTTACATCATCACATACAAAGCAACCTGTGGTAAATTTTTTGAGGCTGTCTTTGTTTTTGTAACTGTCTTGACCCTCGATAATCTCTTGCAGATGAGATTCAAGCATAAGTGCTATGGGTAGTTTGCTACCTAAACTCAGCATATCTTTAAAATGTTTGTTGCAAAAGCCTTTTTGATTTACTATGACCCTAATGCTTGGCTCCATCATAGCATCACCGACAATATATTGGACAAAATTTTGTTCGAGCATTGACTTGATTTTGCAGATTGGGCAGCCTGACTTTTCTTCAAAAATTTCATTTATCGGTATAGTGTAGATAGTTTCTTTCATACAATCACCCTTATAGCTTAATTATCATATATAGTATAACATATATCGGCAAATTTTGCTATACATAGTCAAAAATAATTTA
>CAZZHP010000081.1:0-4380 GCA_964653925.1 uncultured Eubacteriales bacterium
CACTCAAATGCTGTATGGCAGGTTATATCCTTAAAAATACACTTACAGACAACGGCCATGTTGCCAGAGGTATTTGCGAGGTTGATGATAACAACTTCTTGACAAACATTGTTGAGCGTACCAAAATTATGCGTAAAGAGGACGGCGTTGTTAAATTTACCGAAGATGAAGAAAATTGGTTTGACCTTAGCGAGGACAGCATTGTATCAATGAATTTCTGGGGCTTCCGACCTGAGTTTATTGACACACTTTCAGGACGCTTTGTTAAATTTTTAGATACACAAGTTCCTAAAAACCCTCTAAAATCAGAGTATTTACTCCCTACCGTTGTAAAGGACCTCATTGATGACGGCGAGGTAACTGTTGAGGTACTTAAAACAACAGCGTCATGGATAGGTGTAACTTACAAAGAGGATAAGCCATCTGTTGTAGAGGCAATCAAGGCAAAGGTTGAGGCAGGAGAATATCCTAACCTCGTTGGATAATAAAAAATATAAACTTTAAAAGGGGTTATGATTATGAGTCAAAAATTCGGAGAAGTGGTTTCAGCATTTGTCGGTGACAAAAATTTTGAGGATATGGGTAGTTACGGCGAGGGTCATATTAATGACACTTGCTTGGCAAATGTTAAGTTATCAGATGGCAAGAATATTAAATTAATTTTCCAGAAAATTAACCACAATATCTTTACAAACACAGATGGCCTTATGAACAATATTTTGGGTGTTACCGAATTTCTTAAAGATATTATCGTTAAGAATGGCGGTGACCCAGACAGAGAAACCCTGACAGTTGTTAAGACCTTAGACGGCAAATTGCTTTATAAAGACAGCGAGGGCAACTATTGGAGAGCGTACACATTTATTGATGATACAAATTGCTTCCAAAGCATAGAGTGCGACAAAGATTTCTATAATTGCGGTGTTGCGTTTGGTAATTTCCAACGCCAACTTGCTAATTATCCTGTTGACAAACTTTGTGAAACAATAGTTAATTTCCATAATACCGAGAGCCGTATAGCAGATTTGGAGAAAGCTATTGCTGCCGATGTTAAGGGCAGAGCAAAGAATGTCGCAAAAGAGATTGAGTTTGCACTAAGCCGTAAGGAGTCTGCTTGTGAGATTGTAAATCTTATCCGCGACGGCAAGATGCCTATGCGTGTTACGCACAACGATACTAAGCTTAACAATATTTTGTTTGATAAACAAACAGGTAAGGCATTGTGCATAATCGACCTTGACACAGTTATGCCTGGTGCTGCTGCTTACGATTTTGGCGATAGTATTCGTTTTGGTGCAAGTACAGGTGCAGAAGATGAGGTTGACCTTGATAAAATCGAGATGGACTTGCATTTGTACGAGGTGTTTGCCGAGGGTTATTTGAGTGTTGCCAAAGAATTTTTGACCGTAACAGAACTTTACAGCCTTTCAATAGGTGCTAAGATTATGACCTATGAATGTGGTATTAGGTTCTTGACAGATTACCTTAACGGTGATACATACTTTAAAATTCACCGTGAAAATCATAACCTTGACCGTTGTCGTACACAGTTCAAACTTGTTGCCGATATGGAACAAAAGATGGACCAAATGCACGAGATTATCAAACAACATTCTAAACAATAAAAATTACCCGACCATCAAGCAGTGGTCGGGCTTATTTTTTTGTAATTTTGCATAACTTGCAAAAGTCATATATTATTTATTATTTAAGATGTCTGCGATAACTTCTCGCTCGTCAAAGTGATATTTTACACCCTTGATTTCTTGATAATCTTCGTGTCCTTTGCCTGCAAGTACGATTATATCACCCTTTTGTGCGATTGATATACAGTATTTAATCGCTTCTGCTCGGTTTTCGATTACCACATATTTGCCGTTGGTTTTATTTATTCCAACCAAAATATCAGCAATAATATCCTTTACATCTTCAAACCGTGAATTATCCTCTGTAATCACCGACAGGTCAGACATTCTACCGGACACTTCGCCCATCTCGTAACGCCTGATTTTTGGCCGGTTTCCGCCTGCACCAAACATTGTTATAAGCCTATTTGGTTTATATTCACGCAGGGTCGACAGAACGCTTTGCATAGAAACGGCATTGTGGGCATAGTCAATAAGTAGGGTGTAGTCGCCGTTTGTAGGCACGGCCTCGACTCTGCCCTTGACTGTAACTGTGCCTAAGCCATCGCAAATTGCATCTTGACTTATGCCAAGCACATCTGCCACAGCAATAGAGGCAAGTGCGTTGTATACGCTAAATCTGCCGGATATAGATACCTTAGTACTAAAATTAACCTTGCCACTTACATCAAACGCTACCCCAATAAAGTTATCCGACGCAAGCAGTCTATCATTTGTGCCGATATAATCAGCCTTTTTGTCAATTCCATAGGTTAGAACTTTGCAGGTGCTACCCGTTAATATTTTGTCTGTTGCGTTGTCATCAGCATTTACAATGCCAATTTTGCATTGTTTAAATAATAACGCCTTGCAGGATAGATATTCATTAATATCCTTATGTTCGCTATCACCAATGTGGTCATTAGAAAAATTAGTGAACACACCGATGTCAAAGTTTATACCGGCAACTCTGTTCCACTTTAAACCAAGCGAAGATGCCTCGATAATCATTGCCTTGCAACCTTGATTTATCATATTACGCATAGCCTGCTGAACTTCGTAAGATTCGGGAGTTGTGTTATTTGTCTTGTAAGTATTATCACCGATTACAATTCCGAGAGTGCCTATCGTACCTGTTTTAATTCCCGCTTTTTCGAGAATTGACTTTATCATAGCGACAGTCGAGGTCTTGCCCTTTGTGCCTGTTATTGCGATAGTTTTGAGTTCGTTTGACGGGTTGCCGAAAAATTCCGCACTCATATAGGCAAGTGCAAGTCGGCTATCGTTTACCTTGATAACCGTTACATCACTGTTTACCGCTATATCATCACAGATAACAACAGCGGTAGCACCACTTTGTATAGCGTTATCTATATACTTATGCCCGTCAGATGTGTAACCTTTTAGGCAGACAAAAACAGAGTTTGGCACAACCTTGCGTGAGTCATATATTACATCACATATATCTATGTCAATATTGCCCTTTACAAGAGTGTATTTTATATTTTTAACAAGTTGATTTAATAACATAAATAACCCCCAAGATATTACATTACATTATAAATGGTACTACTTTTGCAGGAGAAAGTCAAGATTAATTTGTAAATAACTATTGATTTTTTACCAAACAAGAGTTATAATTATATTAACCTGAGCAATAAGATTACTTCTGACGGTAAAGGTACTTTAAATTTATCTGATTACAAAGGTTTAACTGAGTAAAAAGGCGTTGTGTTAATATTATATTTATGTAATTATGGTAACTCTATGCCTTTTTTGGTGTAGAGTTTTATTTGTTGAAAGGAATATTTTATGAATAAGTTAGCACAAATAGGTATAATAGTACAGGATATTTCTTGTGCTGATTTTGTCAACGATATACTTCACGATTATTGTGATTATATTGTAGGTAGAATGGGGTTGCCGTACAGAAAATATTCGGTAATGGTTATAAGCATAGTTGTTGATGCACCACTTGACAAGATAAATGCCCTGACAGGCAAACTTGCTATGATAAACGGTGTCACGGCAAAGGCTATTTTCCCAAAATTTGAGGTAAAGTAAAGTCTACAAAGTAATCTTAGAGTTTGACAGAATTTTATAAATTTATTTTTAGAAAGGGTTTTGACTATGTACAATGTAATGTCCCCAAAGGCAGAAGATTTTATCAATCACGAGGAGATACTCGAAACTATCGAATATGCAAAGGCTAACAAAAGCAACGCCGAACTGATTGACCGGATTATCCAAAAGGCAAGCCTTATGAAGGGTATAACGCACAAAGAGGCAGCGGTATTGCTTGAATGTGATATTAAAGAGAAAAACGAACTTATATATGCACTTGCAAGGGATATTAAGCAAAAATTCTACGGCAACCGCATAGTAATGTTTGCTCCTCTTTATTTATCAAACTATTGTGTCAATGGCTGTGTTTATTGCCCTTATCACTTCAAAAATAAGCATATTTGTCGCAAGAAACTTACACAGGAGGATATACGCAGGGAGGTTATTGCTTTACAAGATTTGGGACACAAGCGACTTGCTATTGAGGCAGGCGAGGACCCTGTAAACAACCCTATTGAGTATATTTTGGAGTGTATTGATACTATTTATAGTATTAAGCATAAGAACGGTGCTATTCGCAGAGTTAATGTGAATATTGCCGCTACAACGGTAGAAAATTATACCAAGCTCCGTGACGCAGGTATCGGTACTTATATCTTGTTCCAAGAAACATATCACAAGGAAACTTACG
>CAZZHP010000082.1:0-4281 GCA_964653925.1 uncultured Eubacteriales bacterium
ACCGTGAAGGTCTTAACATTTTGGAATACTTTATTTCTTCCCGTGGTGCGAGAAAGGGTCTTGCCGATACCGCACTTCGTACCGCTGACTCCGGTTACCTTACCCGTAGACTTGTTGATGTATCACAAGATGTTATTGTTAAGTCCGATGACTGTTGTAGCGAGGAGGGCCTCGAAATATTTGACATTAAGTCAGGTAAGCAAGTCATCGAGAGCCTCCACGAGCGTTTGTTGGGCAGATACCTTGTTCACGACTTCTGTGATGCAGACGGTAATGTTCTTGTATCCAAAGATGTGATGATAAGCGACAAAGAGGCTGACATCATTGTAAACGCAGGTGTCGAGAAGATTGAAATTCGCAGTGTTTTGGGCTGTCACGCTAAACAAGGTGTTTGTAGAAAATGTTACGGCTCTAACCTTGCAAACGGTATGCCTGTTACTGTCGGTGAGGCAGTTGGTATTATTGCCGCTCAGTCTATCGGTGAGCCTGGTACACAGCTTACAATGAGAACATTCCACACAGGTGGTGTTGCATCTGCCGAGGATATTACTCAGGGTCTTCCTCGTGTTGAAGAATTGTTCGAGAGCAGGAAGCCAAAGAGCCTTGCTATTATCTCCGAAATTGATGGTGAAGTTCGTTTTGAGGATATTAAGAACAATAAGCACGCAGTAATCTATGATAAGGAAACAGGGGAAGAAAGACAATATCTTATCCCGTTCGGCTTCCGTACAAAGGTTACAGAAGGTCAAATCATCAAGAAGGGCGACAAAATCACAGATGGTTCTGTCAACCCACACGATATTCTTGCAATTCTCGGTGCTAAGGAAGTTCAGGACTACCTTATCTCTGAGGTTCAAAGCACATATCGTTTACAAGGTGTTGATATCAACGATAAGCACATCGAGGTAATTGTTCGTCAAATGATGAAGAAAGTAAGAGTAGAAGACGCAGGTAGCACAGGCTTTATTTCTGGTCAAATGTATGACAAGAACGAAGTTCGTTATGCAAATCTTGAAATTCAAGAGAGAATTAAGAATGGCGAGGAGGGCTTGACAGAGGCTACTTGGTCACAGGTATTGCTCGGTATTACCAAGGCTTCGCTTGCTACTGACAGTTTCCTTTCTGCTGCATCTTTCCAAGAAACAACAAGAGTTCTCACAGACGCCGCTATTAAGGGCAAGATTGACCCACTTGTTGGTTTGAAAGAAAATGTAATTATAGGTAAACTTGTTCCTGCTGGTACAGGTATGAACCGTTACAGAAACATCGAACTTAAAAAGGTAGAGGAATAATTAGGCAACTTGTACAAAATTTTAATTTAAAATTATAAATATTTCTATGTTGGGATAGCGTATAAATTTAAAGATTTTTCTTGATTTATACGCTATCTTCGTGTATAATATATGTATGAATGTGTGAGATACCATTCAGACTGCAATAGATGATATGCGTTGAAGCGGGAGGTTGCGACCGTTTTTGGTCGGTTTTTCCGTGGAGTATGTCCGATTTTAAACCGGGCGATTAAAAATTGAGATTTTTTATGACAGTTTTGGCTATACATTAGTTATAGTTATAATTATGTCTCATTGTTTTTTCACGATGCCCGTGCTGTAAAGTTTACGGGTTTTTATAATGGGGGTTCAAGAGACACCCGGCATAGTGGAAAAATTAAATCAAGCCCGCCAACTAAATTTTTCAAGGAGGCGACGATTATGGCAGTCAAGGAAAAAATCAGAATTAGATTAAAGAGCTACGACCATCAGCTTATCGACCAAGCAGCTGAGAGAATTGTAGCAACTGTAAAGCGTACAGGTGCTAAGGTTTCGGGTCCAGTTCCACTTCCAACTGAAAAGGAGATAGTTACTATCCTCCGTGCTGTTCACAAGTATAAGGACAGCCGTGAACAGTTCGAAATGAGAACTCACAAGCGTCTTATCGACATTCTAAGACCGTCAAACAAGACAGTCGAGGCCCTTATGGGCTTAAAGCTCCCTGCCGGCGTTGACATCGAAATCAAACTCTGATTTTGTGCCAACCTACAAGCAGACAGGGTCAAGTTGGCAAAAGCCAACCAATAACCTAACAAGGAGGAAATATCAATGCAAAAGGCAATTATTGGCAAGAAGATTGGTATGACACAAATCTTCGACAAAAAAGGCAATGTTGTTCCGGTAACAGTTGTTGAGGCAGGTCCATGTGTAGTTTCAATGAAGAAAACAGTTGAAAACGATGGTTATGCAGCAGTTCAACTCGGTTGGGGCGATTTAAAGCCAAGCAAGCTTACTAAGCCTATGAAGGGACACTTCGACAAGGCTAATGTAGCTCCAAAGAGAATTCTTAAAGAATTCCGTTTTGATGATACAAACGCTTACAATGTAGGCGATATTATCAAGGCAGACATTTTCGAAGCAGGCAACAAGGTTGATGTTGTAGGCACAAGCAAGGGTAAAGGTTACGCAGGTGTAATTAAGCGTTGGAACTTCCATAGACTTAAAGAAACACACGGTACCGGTCCGGTTGCCCGTCACGGTGGTTCTATGGGTGCTTGCTCTGACCCATCAAGAGTATGGAAGGGCAAAAAGATGGCTGGTCATCTTGGTGCTGAGAGAGTTACCGTTCAAAACCTCGCTGTTGTTAAAGTTGACATCGAGAACAACCTTATCGCTATAAAGGGTGCTATCCCAGGCCCTAACGGCGGTACAGTAGTTATTAAAGATACCGTTAAGGCTTAATGGGAAGGAGGATTTTAAATGCCTAATGTAGCAATTTTAGATATGAAAGGCAACAATGTTGGCAGCATTGACCTTATAGAATCTATTTTCGGTATTGAGCCTAACAAAACTGCTATGTATACGATGGTAGTTAATTATCGTGCTAATCAAAGACAAGGTACTCAATCAGCTCTTACAAGAGCAGAGGTTTCCGGCGGCGGCAGAAAACCATGGAGACAAAAGGGTACAGGTCGTGCAAGACAAGGTTCAACAAGATCTCCACAATGGACACACGGTGGTATTGTGTTTGCTCCAAAGCCAAGAGAATATGGTTTTAGTGTAAACAAGAAGGTTAGAAGACTTGCTATTAAGTCAGCTTTCTCTTCAAAGGCTATCGACAACAACATTATTGTTCTTGACGCTCTTACATTAGAGGGCTACAAGACAAAGATTGTAGCTGAAATGCTCAAAGCAATCGGTGCAACTAACAAGGCACTTATCGTACTTCCAGAGGTTGATAACTTTGCTATTCGTTCAGCTGCTAATATTCCTGGTGTTAAAACAGCACAGGTTAATACACTCAATGTTTATGACATCTTAAATGCTGATAAACTTATCATTGTTAAGGGTGCTTTAAACAAGCTCGAGGAGGTTTACGCATAATGACAGCACATGAAATCATTATTCGTCCTATAGTTACAGAGAAAACTATGTACGGCGTACAAGAAAAGAAATACACCTTCGAGGTTGCTAAAAAAGCAACAAAAATTGACATAGCAAGAGCTTGTGAAGAAATCTTCAAGGTTAAAGTTGCTAAGGTTAATACAGTTAGTATGAGAGGCAAACTTCGCCGCCAAGGCAGAAGCGAAGGCTACACAAAGGCTTGGAAGAAGGCTTATGTAACTCTTACAGCTGATAGCAAAAATATTGAATTTTTTGAAGGCATGATGTAATCTTGGTATCTTAAAATATTTTAAAATATCAAGCAGAATGTATGGGAAAATCACTTCCCGCAAAGCCATCATGAGGAGAGTGAAAAACATGGCTATAAGAATGTATAAACCGACCACAAACGCTCGTCGTAATATGTCGGTTACAGATTATTCTGGGCTTTCAAAAGTAGCCCCGGAAAAGAGCTTGCTTACTTCACTTAAGAAGAACGCAGGTCGCAATAGCTACGGTAGAATCACAGTTCGCCACAGAGGCGGCGGTAACCGTAGAAAGTATCGTATCATAGATTTCAAGCGTCAAAAGTTTGATATCCCAGGTACAGTACTTACATTGGAGTATGACCCAAACAGGTCAGCATTTATCGCACTTGTTCAATATGAGGACGGCGAAAAGGCTTATATTATAGCTCCACAAGGCTTAAAGGTTGGCGATACAGTAATTTCAGGCGTAAACGCTGATATTAAGGTTGGTAACGCCCTTCCGTTAAGTGCAATTCCAACAGGTACATTTATCCACAACATTGAGTTATATCCAGGCAGAGGTGCTCAACTTGCTCGTTCAGCTGGTATTATGGCTCAACTTATGGCTAAAGAAAACGGTATGGCATTACTTAGACTCC
>CAZZHP010000083.1:0-4119 GCA_964653925.1 uncultured Eubacteriales bacterium
GCAGGGGTGATTCCCCGCTTGTGGGCGATAGCGTAAATATTTCTATGCAAAAAGATGGCTACCACGCTATTGAGGAGATTTTGCCACGCAAGAATTTTTTAATTCGCCCTCCTATCGCAAATTTAGACTTGCTTGTAATAGTGTGTTCTGCGGACGCTCCTTTGCCAAACCCACTGATTACGGATAAGATGATAGCATCTGCAATATATCACGATATTAAACCGATAGTTGTAGTAACTAAACAGGATATAAAGGATACATCTGACTTTACTCAGATTTATGTCGATATAGGGCTGACTGCTATTAATTTTTCGGCAGTAACAGGGGAAGGCTTGGAGCAGATAAGGAATGAATTAAAGGGCAAAATCGTTGCGTTTACAGGTAACAGCGGTGTGGGTAAATCTACACTATTAAATGCTCTCTATCCCTCTCTTTCGCTCCAAACGGGCGAAACAAGCAAGAAACTCGGCAGAGGCAGGCACACAACCCGCACGGTAGAATTATTCCAAACTGCCGACGGTTATGTTGCCGACACCCCAGGGTTTTCGACCCTCGATATGCAGAAGTTAACCTTTGTTAATAAAGATGAACTTAAACATTGTTTCCCAGAGTTTGAGGAGTATTTTGGCAAGTGCCAATTTAATTCCTGTAATCATATTTGCGAAAAAGGTTGTTTGGTAATTGATGCTGTCAAAAAGGGCAAAATTCCTAAGAGCAGGCATAACAGTTATGTGGCAATTTATAACGAAATTAAGGACATCAAGGAGTGGGAGCGTAAGGACAAATGAAAGCTGTAATTATTTGTGCCGCACCTGAAACGAACATAGATTATATTTTGGAACAGTGCAATACGGCAGATATAATTATTTGTGCTGACGGCGGGCTTAAATACGCTGATATGCTCTGTGTTGTTCCTGACTTGATAGTCGGCGATTTTGATTCTTATAATAATACCTTGCCAAATAATATAGAGGTCAAGCCACTCAGTACGCACAAGGACAACACCGACACCTTTGCGTGTATTGATGAGGCTATTGCAAGGGGATACAATCAAATAACCCTGCTGTGTGCCATAGGCGGTAGGCTTGACCATACTTTTGCAAACTTGACCGCACTTGATTATATGTTGGGTAAGGGTGTTTGCGGCGAGATTATCTCGGCAACCGAGAGGATAAGATTATTAAACAAGGGCAATTATAGATTTGATAATATGAGTGGCAGGACTTTCTCGCTGTTTGCTTTTAACTGTAACAGTTGTAATGTAAGTTACTCCAATGTTGAGTATCCACTGCAAAATTATACTATTAAATCATCATTTCCGCTCGGCATATCAAATGTATTTACAGGAGATAACTCCAATATTATAATTCACAGTGGCAGGGCGTTGCTTGTCATTAATAATTAAAAATTCAGTTTAGAAAGGGGCTTGTTAATGTTTTACAGTATTTGTGGACTTGTTGTCGAGATGGCACCAAAGTACAAAATGCTCACCGATAGGGCAGAAAAATATTTAATCAAAGATTATGTTGGCAAAGCCGATATTTCTATACTGATATCCAAGCAGGAGATTTTAGATTACTCACGGGCAAAAGCCTATAACAGCATAGAACTTGCCGAGTATGTAATGCACAGTATCAGGCTGTATAATTGCATACTTGATTTTGATGGTTTTTTCTTACATTCGTCAGCGGTCGCACTTGATGGCAAGGCATATTTATTTACGGCAAATTGCGGTGGGGGCAAGTCAACCCACTCCAAAATATGGCGGAGGGTCTTTAAGGACAGCGTTATTATTAACGATGATAAACCCGTAATACGCAAGATAGATGGCAAATTATATGTATGCGGAACTCCGTTTTCGGGCAAACACGATATAAACGCTAATTTGATGTTGCCTATTGCAGGAATTTATATAATTATACAATCGCCAGAGAACAGGGTAGTACAGATTACACCTAAGCAGGCTATGCCGACCCTGTTAGAGCAAACCCTGCGTAATATGTCAGCAGTCCGTATGGGCAGGTTGTTAGAACTTTTTGATGAATTATTATGTACTGTACCGGTCTTTAATCTGTACTGCAATATGGATAACGAGGCTGCGTTGACCTCGTATAACGCAGTAAACAGCCCAAAATATACAGATATATAAACTAATCTGTCTAAAATTTAAAAAAATATTAAATTACATATTGACAAATAAACTTGATTTAGATATAATATTTATGGTATTTACAGAGTTTGTGCCATTTTATAGAGGTGTAAAATGCTTTTAGATATTAAAAAGGTTTTTCAAAATGTCGGCGAAACACTCGAAGTTGACCACGAGGTTTCTATGCAGAATGTTGAGATAGACGGTATTTATCCTTTTAAGGCACCTGTAAAGATAAAAGCTATTGCTACTAACAAGGCAAGTTTAGTTGGGCTTGATATTATAACCGAGTTTAACTATGTTCGCCCTTGCGACCGTTGCCTTGAAACAGTAGACAGAGTTATGAGTTATAAGTTTAATCATAAGCTTGCCGTTGAACTTAATAATGATGATAGTGATGATTATATCCAAGCACCTGACTTTAAGATTGATATTGATGAGTTAGTAACTACCGATATAATATTGCAATTACCAAGCAAATACCTTTGCAGTGAAGGTTGCAAGGGTTTATGCCCGAGTTGTGGTCAAAATCTTAACAATGGCGATTGTGGTTGTAACGACAAACAAATTGACTCAAGGCTTGAACAGCTAAAACAACTTTTAGAGTGATAATAATAAGGAGGTCTTTGAAATGGCAGTACCAAAGAGAAAACATTCACAGGCAAGAAGAGATAAAAGAAGGTCAAATGTATGGAAGCTCCAAGCTCCAGCACTTTGCGTATGCCCTAAATGTGGCGAATTTAAGGCTCCACATAGAGTATGTGGCAACTGTGGTATGTACAACGGCAGACAAGTTGTTGTAAAAGAGGCTTAATTTCAGGTTAAGTCTAAGTTGAAACAAAAGTTTATGGGTGGTGGGAGTTCTACCACCCTTTTGTTTTGTGATGTGCAAAACTTGCAGATTGATTGCAAATCTTTCTGCCAAGATAGTTCAATTATATTTTGGTGATATAAGGAGAAAATTGTGGCTGTATTTATTGATTGTATAAAAGAGAACAGTCCTGCACACAAGGCGGGCATTGTCGCAGGTGAGCAACTAATTTCTATCAATGGTAACGAGATATTAGATGTTTTAGATTACCGTTTTTATCAAATTAACAACAGCCTTACGCTCGAAATTCTCTCTAATGATAACCAAAAACGAACAGTTAATATTAAAAAATCAGAATATGAGGAGATAGGCTTTGAATTTTCGACCTATCTTATGGATAAACAGCGTAGTTGTCGCAATAATTGTATATTTTGTTTTATTGACCAACTGCCAAAGGGACTTCGTAAATCGCTTTACTTCAAAGACGACGACAGTCGGCTTTCGTTCCTGTTCGGTAACTACATAACACTTACCAATATTACCGAACACGAGATTTCCCGTATAATCAAAATGCACATTAGTCCTATAAATATTTCTGTACATACGACTAATCCCGACCTGCGTGTAAAGATGATGAAAAACCGCTTTGCCGGTGATAGTTTGTCTGTTATTAAGCGGTTTACAGATGTAGGTATAGTTGTTAATTGCCAGATAGTTGCTTGCCGTGATATAAATGACGGTGATGAACTTGTGCGTAGTTTGACCGACCTTGACAGTATGGGCGTTAATATGGTTGCGGTTGTGCCTGTCGGGCTTACAAATTACAGGGAGGGCTTGCACGAACTCAAACCTTACGATAAACAGAGTGCGGCGGCAACGCTCGATATAGTAGAGCGTTTTGGTAACGAGAGCAAAAAACGCACAGGTGCGAGGAAGTTTTTTGCTGCCGATGAATTTTATATCAAGGCGGGCAGGGACATACCCAATGCGGAATTTTACGAAGATTTCCCAGCACTTGAAAACGGTGTGGGGCTTATATCCTGTTTAAGAGATGATATAATATACGAACTTGAACCGCTCAAACCTAACGGCAGTATAAACCGCACGGTCAGTATTGCTTGCGGTACAAGTGTCGCACCTTATTTAAGGTTAATGATAG
>CAZZHP010000084.1:0-4064 GCA_964653925.1 uncultured Eubacteriales bacterium
CCTTTGTGCATAGTAACACCAAAGCTAAACGCAAACAGAATTAAATATTCTATTATAATTACCCATGGGTTTACATGGTTAGTCGATGCATGGAGATAAAGTATCGGTGAGAGTTCGACCAACACATTGGATAAACCTAATCTTGCAACCAAAGCAATTAAGAAGTTCATAGCAAAATAATGGAATGTTAAGACAACTATAAAAGGAACTATTACCACCGCAAACTTGTTATTTACAAAGAATGTAAACGCAATACTTGATGTAGCAATAAGTCCGGCAAAAATGAATGTAAATACAAGTTTGAGTAATATATATAGTACAGGTGTTTCATAAAATAAGTCTGATGCAAACTGCCCGCCAAAAACGCCGTAATTCATATCATAACAAGGGTCAGGTTTAATTGCCGGCAAATACATAAATACTATCATAATGTTAATCAACATAGGGATAATAACAGCAAGTCCGCCTCCCAAAAATGTTGCAAGATATTTTGTCAGATAATATTCCTTTTTATCAACCTTTACAAGGACATTTTTTATGTAGCCACTTTTTAATTCTGATTGATATGACCAGCCATAAGAAAGTGTAGCGAATATTGGAATAAGCAAATAAAACAATGCCGCTGTTGCACTTGATATCTCCTGCCCCATCCAGTTCGTAAATGCACCGTACATTTGATATGACGGATTTTTCATATTGCCTGTCAAGTGAGTAAGCGAGTTCGTTTTTTCGGTCCTTATAAGGTTTTGGTCCCAACGGTTAATTACATACAAAGCAGTGATTACAGCAATTACTGTACCAATAATTACAACAGTTATAAATCTACCGTTGTGAAAAACTTTTTTCATCTCGGATTTGAATAATTTCAAATTAAACACCACCCTCTCATATAACTTTATTTTCGGTTAATTCAAGTTTAATCATTTTTTTGGTTGGGTATTGCGAAAGGAGCAGATAGAAGTCCTCGTTAGTCAGGTAATCGTAGGTGTAATCTGTGCCATTGTTTGCAATTAGTACATCTGCTACCAACGGGAAGTGTAGGGTCATACTTGTCCCTGGTCTTACCGCAAAACCCAATACATCGCCTATATCAGGATATACAAGTCCAAATATAGGTGTACTTACAGTCAGCCGTGAGTTTGTGCTTATAGCCATAGTATCCCACAGTGATATACCGGCAGCAGATTCACCACTACGGCTTTGGGTTATACTTTGGTCAGCTGTTATTGTCACCTCAATGTCATATACAAATTCGGGTATATAAACATCTTCAGGGTCGGGAGCACTATAATAGTTATAGACTAATTTTAAATCTCCGTCCCTAATATCGTGCTCCTCAATATATTGCTCAATAGTATATAGAGTTGCACTATTAACCTTTATTGAATATCCTTTTCTATAATCAAAGTCTATCATAGTCTCGTAGAAGTCTTCTTCGTACTCGACTGTTTGGTCCATACTGTAGACTTTTTCTTTGATACCGTCAAATGTAACATTTATATAAACAACCCTTATTACCCATAGGGTTATAAGACAAAGTGCAACGCACAATGTAACAATTTTTTTAGTCTTCTTCACCTGTGTTCTCCCCCGTTCCCTTTTCAACAAAGAAGTGTTCCTTAATTCTACCGACTTCAAGTACATAAATTTCTTCGCTGAGTTCTTTAAGAATATCCAAATCATGGCAAGAAATTATTACCAACGCACCATTATCACGCTTCTCTTTGACAATATTTTTTACCATCTGGACACCGTTGCTATCGAGTGCATTTGTTGGCTCGTCGAGGATAATAATATCGGGATTTTCCATAATCGCACAGGCTATGCCAAGTCTTTGTTTCATACCGAGCGAGTACTTTTTGTACTTCTTTTTATCCTTAGGGTCAAGACCGACCAAAGCAATAGTTTCTTTGATAGTTTCGTCAGAAATTCTATTATTGATAGATGCAAGCATTTTGAGATTGTCAAAACCCGAATATCCATCTAAAAATGCCGGATTTTCTATCAAAATACCGATACTCTCCGGAAAAGAAATATCCTTGTGCAGTACTTTGCCGTCAATGGTAATACTGCCCTCGGTCGGTTTAATCAGTCCGCAAATGAGTCGCATAAGCATTGTCTTGCCTGAGCCGTTTATACCCTTGAACCCTATAATGTTAGGGCCTGTAAGCTCGGCGGTCATATTGTCTATAACAGTGTTTCTGTTTATAGTTTTTGTAAGATTTTCGATTTTGATAGTTGACATAAGTTTACCCCCTGATTTTATTGTAAAATATCGTATTTTTTGAATATTAAGCTACCGCCGAACACGCTAATTAAAATTAACACAAGGCAATAGATAACTCCCACAGTAGTGCTTAGACCGGTTTCACCTGCAAAGAGGCTGTTGTTGTACGGTACAGCATAACAACTCACAAATAAATAGTTAAATATAATATTTCCCTCGCCAATATAAACCAGCAAAACACTGATGATATAACTATATATCGGTTTGATAAATATTGAAAGAAATAATTGAAAAACTGTAACAGTAATTGAAACAAGTATAGGCATTACAAAAACTACTGTAATAATAGACCCCAGAGGGTAGTTTCTGTTACCTAAATCTTCAATTATACTTCTGCCAAATTCTGCACCTGCACCCGTAACAGATAGGGAAATTTGCATACCGTTAAATAAACAGAATATAAAGATAACGATAATTGATACCAAGGAATAAGCAACTGCCCATACTGCGTTTGTCATACACTTTGAGAACCACCAGTTTTGGCGTGAACGGGACAACACCAAGACCTGTCTGCCATATCCGTGTAAATCATTAAACGGATAATGAAGTACAAAATACAACAGAAACGCATTTAACAATACTATGAACCCTGCACCTGTGCCACCACCAAAGAAGATAACACAGCAATCGGCAAATGTATATTCGTTAAGCCGTGGAGCAACTGTATTATAAAATGTTTCGAGGACTATCTTGTTGTGCATTCGCAAATATGCGTAAATAAGTATTGTAAAGGTAATAAACATACCTATCAACAGTCGCCACGACCTTTTGATAAAATAATTTTTGAAATCATATTTGAATATTCGTAATAACATTTTGCACCTCTATTCTTTATTTAAAATATCATACCTTTGGAACACAAAGTATCCTGCAATAACACTTGCTATAATTGTTGCAGATGTTATAATTAAACCGGTATTTTGATTTACTCCGTTTGATAGTACAAGGTCGCTCCTGATAGTCATAGCATAATTGCCTATTACAAACGGGCTAAGATAATACGCAGAAACAAGTAATATTGTAATTGTTAATATGTAACTATAAAACGGTTTGCATAAAAGGGATACTAACATCTGTAACAATGCCAGAGCAACAGCTACAAGTAGTGGCAATACAAAGACCGCAATAAACATAGGTTCTTGCATAAACAGTTGCGAAAAGTTGCTATCCTGTGTACCGAGTTCTACAATATCGCTTACTGCCTCGGCAGAGACAAATGCAGAGAACTTTATCTTTGCAATTAACGAATACAGCGTTATCTCGATATAGGCAATCATAAAGTACACTAACACACCAACAGTAGTCGTAACACACTTGGATAACCACCACGCACCCCTTGAACGGGTCAGTAGCAACACCTGACGCCCATAACCCATCAAATCGTTGAAAGGATAGTAAAGCACAAAGTAAAAGAGCAATAGATTAAATAGCATCCACACAGACGGGAACTGAAATATATTACCGTTACCTACCTCGTACTCGCCCATACCCCTAAAAAAATACATACCCAAGTCAGTAACAGTAGCATTACTCGAGTTAAGAACCCGTGAATTTTTTAAGAGCATATCAAATATCAATATAATTGATGGGAACAAAAACAACGGTATCAAATATTTTTTGTAGCTTATTAAAAAATAATTTTTTAAATCATATTTTAGGGTCTTAAAGAACATATACCCACCTCGCAGAATATTTTGACTGTTTACCTTTATAGGAATTTATAATTTAGGTTATATAGGTTACTCTATTGTAAACAAATCATACGATAATTTTATTA
>CAZZHP010000085.1:0-4039 GCA_964653925.1 uncultured Eubacteriales bacterium
AGCCAAAGTAAAGCCCTCCGTTCATTTATTGTTGTGCATCTGCAAGTGATGTCGCAATTGTTATAATATCTTGTGCCGACTGTTTAATACCCAAGTCTGTGGCAACAGATTCTATATTGATAGCACATTGTTTGATAGTTTCAAGTCCATTTTGGAGTTTTGTAAAACGGTCAAAAAGTCCAAGCGAAGCCTCGTATTCGTTTAAACAGTCACAACCACGGGATATAAGGTCATAAGCACCCTGACGGGTAATAGACAAATCTGTCGCAACCTCCGTTAACGAAAAATCATCATTATAGTATAATTCAATAGCACGAGCCTGCTTGACTGTCAACAAAGAACCATAAAAGTCTAACAATAAAGAGATTTTAATATCTTTTTCCAAAATTAACACCATCTTCGTGTGTAAAGTTTTTTTCTTTACACATAGATTATACTACATTTGACCCTGTATGTCAAGTAGTTATCGCAATTTTTATTTTATATTTTTGTAAAACTTCTGCAAGTTTATAGAGGCAACAACCTTTGCAACTAAGCGTTAACTGTAAACTGGCTGTTGTAAAGTTCGGCATAAAAGCCGTTTTGACTCATAAGTTCGTTATGATTACCGCTTTCGATAATATCTCCATCTTTTATAACAAGTATCAAATCGGCATTCTTGATAGTTGACAATCTATGTGCAATTACAAAAGATGTCCTGTTTTCCATAAGTTTATCCATAGCATTCTGAATTAAAATTTCGGTACGGGTATCAACTGAACTTGTAGCCTCATCTAATATAAGCATAGGTCTGTCGGCTATCATAGCACGGGCGATAGTTAATTGTTGCTTTTGACCCTGCGATAAACTAACTTGGTCGCTGAGCACTGTATCATATCCATTTGGTAAAGTTTTGATAAAGTGGTCAAGCCCAACCGCCTTACAGGCAGAACGGACTTTGTCATCGCTTACATTTGGTGTGCAATATACGAGATTTTCCCTGACAGTACCCTCAAATAACCAAGTGTCTTGTAGCACCATACAGAATAGAGAGTGGACATCTTTTCGGGATAAGTCTTTGGTAGAAACACCGTCAATTAAAATTTCGCCACTGTTAATCTCGTTAAATCGCATTAAAAGATTAACAATAGTAGTCTTTCCGGCACCTGTTGGACCGACAATGGCAATTTTCTGACCTTTTTTAGCAATAGCAGAAAAGTTATTTATTATTATTTTGTTTGAATCTTCGTAGCCGAATTTAACATTTTTAAATTCTACATTACCCTCTATATTTTTAAGCCTGCCGTTTTTGTAGGTTTCATCAGGCATTTCTTCTGCTTCTAAAAATTCAAATACACGCTCACCGGCAGCACCGGCTGACTGTAAAGATTGCATAGCCTGTGCGATTTGTGACAGAGGTTGCGTAAAATATCTGACATAAATCATAAACGCAACAATTACACCAAAGTCAATTTTACCGTTCATTACAAGCATCGAACCGACAACGCAGACCGCCACATAACCTAAATTGCCGATAAAACTCATCATAGGCATCATAAGTCCCGACAGGGCTTGTGCCTTGAACGAACTTTCACGCAGTTTGTTATTCATTATATCGAAGTCTTTTTGAGCCTTATCTTCGCCGTTATAAGCCTTTACGACAGTATGGCCGGAATAAATTTCTTCGATATGACCGTTGATTTGACCAAGGTGCTTCTGCTGATTTGCAAAATATTTCTGTGAGCGACCTGTAACCAATATCATAAACACAAATCCCAAAATTGAGGCAACAATAGCGGTAAAGGTCATAGTTATATTGGTTGTCAGCATCATAATTAACGAACCGATAAACAGAATGATATTAGTTACTAAATTGCCGATACTCTGGCTTAGCGAGGTGGAGATGGTGTCAACATCATTTGTAACCCTTGATAACACATCACCCGTAGTAGTTTTATTGTAATACCACATTGGCAACAGGTTGATTTTTTTAGAAATATCCAAACGCATTTCTTTGGATACTTTTTGTGTTATTCCTGCCATTAACCAGCCTTGAATAGCCGACAAAACATAACTTGAAATATAAAAAATAATTAGAATAACACCTATCTTGATCACTTGGTCTAAGTCAATCTTCGACATAATACCGCTTGTGATAATGTTAGTTATCTCGGATAATTTGTCAGGACCTGCAAGTGTAAGTATAGTACTTATGATAGCACATATTACAGCAATAATTACATAAGGTATGTGTTTTTTGCAATAGATAAGTAGTTTTTTCATTGACACTTTAAAGTCTTTTGCTTTCTCGCCACCACCCATACCGTGCCTGTGTCCAGCCATAGGAGGTCTTTTAATTGGCGGTCGTTGTTCTTGATTATTCATTATTCAAGTTCCTCCTTTGATAGTTGTGAGTAGGCGATTTGCTGATAAACATTACAATTTGACATCAATTCTTTGTGAGTACCGTTGCCAACAATTTGACCATCATCAAGCACAATTATCCTATCTGCACCCATAATTGTACCAATTCTCTGTGCTACGATAAGTTTTGTTGTACCTTTGCAATATTTATCAAGTGCGTCACGCAATATACGGTCGGTTTTGTAATCAAGTGCCGAGAAAGAATCATCAAATATAAGTATTTCGGGTTGCCTGCAAATTGCCCTTGCAATAGAAATTCTCTGTTTTTGACCGCCTGAAAAGTTAGAACCGTTCTGTGCTACATAACTGTCGCACTTATCTGTTAGTTTACTTACAAATTCCTCCGCTTGGGATATCCTTATAGAGTTTTCGACATAATCATTTAAGTCATCTCTGCCATTATCACCATAAGCGACATTTGAGCTTATAGTGCCTGTAAATAGTATTGATTTTTGCGAAACATAGCCTATCTTGTTGCGTAAGGTCTTTTGGGTATATTCCTTAACATTTATGCCATCGACAAGCACTTCGCCCTGTGTTACATCATAAAAGCGTGGCACGAGGTTTATAATTGTACTTTTGCCCGAACCTGTTGAACCGATAAACGCAACGGTTTCGCCCTTGTTAGCTTTGAATGTAATATTCGTAATTACATCTTCTTCGGCGTCAGGATATCTAAAATAAACTTTTTTAAATTCGACTTGACCTTTTATATTCGTATCGATATTTTCGACAGTACTATCTTGAATTTTGGTCTCTGTATAAAGCACTTCGTTAATACGGTCGGCAGCAACAGAAGCACGAGGGAAGATAATAAAAATAATTACAAGCATCATAAATGACATAATAATTTGTATTGCATATTGAGAAAATACTATCATATCAGAAAATAACGCAGTCTTGTTAGTTATATCAGCTGAATTGTTTATCAGTATTGCACCTATCCAATATATAGACAGTGACAAACTACTCATAATAAGTTGAATACTCGGCATTACAAATGACATTGTCCTCGCAGTAAAAAGGTTTGTGGAGGTTAAGTCCTGATTTACTTTTTTAAATTTATTTTCTTGATATTCCTCAGCATTATAAGCACGAACAACACGCAAACCTGTCAAGTTTTCCCTTGTTACACGGTTAAGGTTATCTGTCAGAGTTTGCACCTGTTTAAATTTCGGTACAGCAATAAAAAGGCATATTGACAAAACAACAAGCAGACAAATAACAGCAATACCGGTTGATATTGTCCACTCTGAATTTTTGCCGGAAATTTTACATATTGCCCAAACTGCGGTAATAGGTGCTTTGATAAGCACTTGTAGCCCCATTACAATTAACAGTTGCACTTGGTTAATATCGTTTGTCGAACGGGTTATAAGACTTGCCGTAGAGAAATTGCCTATCTCCTCCATAGAAAAGGTCTGTACCTTGTGGAATAGTTTGCCCCTTAAAATAGCACTAAAATTTGACGCTATCTTTGATGCACATATAGAAGTTAAGACTGAGGCAATCAGGCTGCCCAACGCACATAACAGCATTTTGCCGCCTGCCGTCAATACTTCGCCCATTGTACTGCCGGCAGTTTGTACTAATGTTGTTATGTCTGACATATAGTCGGGCATTGTCAGTTCAAGCC
>CAZZHP010000086.1:0-4034 GCA_964653925.1 uncultured Eubacteriales bacterium
GATGCTACCCTCATTTTACAATATTACGCTAATATTATAAGTTCTTTCGCTTAATAGGCTGACAAATAAATTAAATAGGCTTAATAAATTTTAGGGGACACTTTTTCGTGCAAAGTGTCCCCTCTTGCAATAGTTTTACTATTGCAATTCACCCCCACAAATGCGTTTGGGGGCATTATTTCGCACTAAATTGCTACCCGCAATTTAGTTGCGACCAAAGGCTTTGCCTTTGGAAACCACAAACTTTTGAAAAAGTTTGAACAAAACTTTCGCTTTGCAAAGGTTAGTACAAGCAAAAAAAGTTTGAACAAAACTTTTGCATTGTTAGAATTTGTGCAAAACTTTCGCATTGTAAAGGTTAGCACAGGCAAAAAAGATTGAACAAGACTTTTTTCATCTAAGTCTTGTTCAAGTTTTTTGAGATACAAATACTGCTGTTATTTATTCCTATCGGTAAAAATATTTGTCAGCATACGCAGTGGTGTAACATTGTTAGGCAAATCAATCGTAAAATGAGGTTTGCCGTGTAATGATAATATCCCTCTGTTATCAATTCTGCCGAGCAACTCGCCATTTTCAAGCACAGCAACAGAGCAAATATAAATAATAATCTTTTTATCGTTCTGCTTAATCTCGTTTACTCCGAGCATAGCGGCACGGTTGCGGATAAGGGCAATATCTATCAGGCCAAGCACCGATGGCGGTACTTCGCCATAACGGTCGATAAATTCATCTATAACATCTTCGCTGTCCTCGTCACTGCGTATATCGGCAATTCGCTTATAGGCGTCAAGTCTTTGCGATAAATTCTCAATATAATATTCAGGAATGTGGGCATCAACAGAAATATCAACAAGGCAGTCAATATCCCTGCTTGTTACAACTCCGCCCTTAGCCTCTTGAATTGCCTCGCCTAACATTTTGAGATACATATCATAGCCGACATCTTCCATGTGTCCGTGCTGTGACGCACCAAGTATATTGCCAGCACCACGCAACTCCAAGTCACGCATAGCAATCTTGAACCCAGAGCCAAACTCGGTAAACTCTCTAATAGCGGTCAATCTTTTTTGGGAGATTTCTGTCAGAACTTTGTCCTGCTTAAATGTAAAATAAGCGTATGCTCTGCGGTTAGACCTGCCGACCCGACCACGCAACTGATGTAGTTGCGAAAGCCCCATATAGTCGGCATTTTCGATAATCAAAGTATTAGCGTTCGGCAAATCTACACCTGTCTCTATAATTGTAGTGCAGATAAGCAGGTTAATTTCTTGTTCGAGCATTTTACGCCAAACTTCAGATAATTGATGTTCGCTCATCTTGCCGTGTGCAATAGCGATTTTGGCTTCGGGGAATATTGCCCTGAGTTTTTCGGCACAAAATTCTATCGTTTCAACCCGATTGTGCAGGTAAAACACCTGACCACCACGGCCTAACTCCCGCCTGATAGCATCATTTATTACACCTTGCTCATGTTCCATAACATAGGTTTGTACAGGCCTTCTGTTCATAGGTGCTTCTTCAAGCACAGACATATCTCTAATGCCGGTCATAGCCATATTAAGTGTACGGGGTATAGGCGTAGCCGAGAGTGACAGCACATCTACATTTCGGCACATTTCTTTAAATCTTTCTTTTTGGGCAACACCAAAGCGTTGCTCCTCATCTATAATTACAAGTCCCAAATCTCTAAACTGAATATCCTTTGAAATTAACCTATGCGTGCCGATAACCATATCGACTTGCCCTTTGAGCAATCTTTTGATAATATCTCTTTGCTCGGACGCAGACTTAAACCTTGACAAAAGTTCAATTCGTATAGGATAGCCGTCAAACCGCCTCAATGCAGTTTGGTAATGTTGCCATGCCAAAATTGTAGTAGGGCATAGTAACGCACATTGTTTGGAGTCGCAACAGCATTTGAACGCGGCACGCAGGGCAACCTCTGTTTTGCCAAAGCCGACATCACCGCACAGCAGTCTATCCATAGGCGAGGTACTCTCCATATCCCGCTTAATCTCGCTTGTGCATCTTCTTTGGTCGGGGGTATCCTCAAATTCAAATTTGCCCTCAAAATCTCGTTGCCAATCGCTTTCGGGCGAAAAGGCATATCCCTTTGTATTCATTCTTTCGGAATATAACTTGATAAGTTCGTTTGCTATATCCTTAACGGCAGACCTGACTTTATTTTTGGACTTTTGCCATTCTGCACCACCCAAACGATGAACCTTGACTGTGCTGTTCTCCCTTGGTCCTATATACTTTGAGATAAGGTCAAGCTGGGTAACAGGAACATAAAGGTTATCCCCTTTTGCGTATGTTATCTTGATATAATCTTTGGTAATGTTGTTGGTTTCTATCTTGGTAACACCGCCGAATATCCCGATACCATGCACCGAGTGGACAACATAATCACCCTTTACAAGTTCGGATAAACTCGAAACAGACTGGGAAGATTTATTCTTTTTGGATAATCTTTCATCTTTTTTGTATGCTACAAAGCCGTGCGAGATAAGGTGAAAATTAGTTTGAGGGTACTCGAACCCACTGCTTAAACTGCCCTCTAATACAAAGATATTGTTAGGGGCAATTTTCTGCAAACTGTCCACAAATTGTGCAGGGAAGCCCTTCGCCCTTAAATCATCGGCAAGTGACTGTGCAGCCTTTTTAGTTCCCGCAAGTATTGCACAACTTTGTTTTGTGTTCCAAAAACTCCCTAAATCTTCGCACAAGATAGATGTTACTCCGTTCCATAGCGAAAGTTGTTTGAGTGTAAATGTGATAAGGTCGGACAAAGGCAACCCAAAGTTCCCGTGAGTAAAATTATCAAGGAATATAGTGCTTGATTTGTCCAAAAACTCCATAAAGTCATCACGGTTTGCACTGTATTTATCAAACCCCCGACACAAAGTGCCGTCTTGAAAATACAACTCAAAATCTTGATTAAACCGCAACTCATCATTACGGATACGCTCCTTGACCTTGCTGTATTCGGACACAAATACGATAGAATTTTTATCTCTGTAATCAAACAAAGTCGCAGGCTTGTCATAAATAAGATTTATAAATTTATCAATAGAACCCAAATGTACGCCTTTTTCGAGTTTGTCTGCCTCGCTTAGCAATATCTCTTTGGCGGTTTGTGACTGGGTAGTTTTTAGCAAATTTGCTTTCTTTATAATTTTTTTGACAAGTTCTTCTCTGTCGGATATTAAAATCTCGGTTGATGGGGAAAGGGTAATCTCGTTAATCTGGTCGGTTCTTCGTTGAGTAACAATATCAAAAAAGTTGATGGAATCAATATCATCACCCCAAAAGTCAACTCTGATAGGGTTATCAAAGTCAGTCGGAAAGAAGTCCAAAATCCCCCCACGCACCGAAAATTGCCCCGTGCCGTCAACTTGGTCAGCCCTCTCGTAGCCAAGCAAAAGCAGGGTTTTGGCACAGGTATCAATGCTGATATGGTCGCCCGAATGTAGGGTCAAAACGGCATCGGCAAGGACATTTTGAGGTATTGTATATTGGCAGGCACCCGTAATGCAAGATATAACAACATCATAGTCGCCACGCAACATTTTACGCAAAACGCCGAGCCTTAAATGCTCGTATTCCTTAGATTTGCCCAACACATCACGAAAGTTAAAATCTCTTGACGGATAAACAACAGCACGAAGCCCAAGCGAGCAGAGGTCGTTGCACATAATCTGTGCCTCTTGTTCATCACCCGCAATACAAAAAGCCTTTTTGTCGGTTTTATCACACAAGGCGGCTATTAAATTTGATTTATGTACACAGGTCAAACCGCTTGCCACAATATTGCTGGTAGGTTTAATAGCCCTTACAAGTGATTTGAATTGCGGTAATTCTTGCATAGCATTTATGAGAAATTTCATAAAATTACCCCGTATTTATAAGTAAAATTTTGATATGTCTAAGGCAAAGTCAGTTATACAAATTCATAGCTCTGTCAGTTTTGCCATCGGTCATAAGTTCTATTGCACTGACAGTTTTGTCAAAAACGGCTTTAAGTTCGG
>CAZZHP010000087.1:0-3857 GCA_964653925.1 uncultured Eubacteriales bacterium
TACTGTTGACAATAATCAATTTTTGTGGTATCTTTAAAGTAATAAAATTATGTGTAGTATTATTTGAATATCAACACGTATCTAAAAAATATTTATTGGGGGAATAATAAAATGAAGAAGATTTTAAGTTTAATTCTCGTAGTTGTAATGGTTATCACTATTTCTGCTTTTGCAATGGTTAGTAGTTCTGCTACAACAGGTGCAGATGTTTTAAACAGAATTGAGGAACTTATTGGTGATGAATATCCTAATGTTTGCTCACAACTTACTAAAATATATAACCAAGTTACAATTACAAACACTCAAGCTGGACAGCTTATGCCTTTGGTAGATGAGTTTGAGGCAATTTATACAGCCGGCAAAGATTCAGGCTACACTGCTGAACAAGGCAGAAAAGTAATGGATATCTTTGACAGAGCATCTCAAATTATCGGTTTTACTTACGAGTGGCACAATGTTGACCGTACAACTAACCCAGACCTCGACCCAGAGATAGTAACAGTTTCTGTTATTAGAGATGGTAAAGAAATCGGTTCAATCAGCGGTGATAAAGAAGTAATCCACCTCGGTGATGTTAACGAGGACGGTAATGTAAACTCATTCGACGCAACACTTGTATCTCAAAAGTTTGCTAACATCGAAGTTAAGGGTACTTTCAACAGCAAGAATGCAGAGGTTAAGGGCGATAATGTTATCGACTCAGTCGATGCTTCACTTATCCTTCAATACTACGGTGAAATCATTACCTCTTTCCCAGCTGAAAAGGTTTAATGCGTAATTTAAAATTAAATAGGCAAAAACATTATACTCAAAAGAATCATACCAAAAGTGTGATTCTTTTGTTATATCCGTATGTTTTGGCCTTGATAGGAATTTATATCATAAGTGCGGTCGCACTCAATTTAATAATAAGCAACTCAACTATACTAAACTTTGTCATAAATAAAGGTACAATTGATACACGCAACAATATATCCGAGACTACTATAATAACCTCGACCGAAAGCGACTTTGATAATGTTCCGCTTGTTGAATACAAATCACAATGGGCAACCTTGAATGTGGAAAATTCCGCTATACAAAATATTGCGGTATATAGTGGCGACACTGATGAAATTTTGGAAAAAGGTGCCGGTCAAAATTATAGTACAGGTCTTTGCGGACAAAATAGCCGTATTACTATATCAGGCAACAGTGCAACCTATTTTTATGACCTCGAATATATTACAATTGGTACAATAGTTACTATGGATACAACCTACGGCAAGTACTATTACAAGGTTACTAATGTAGTAACCTACCCTATTAGCAGTAATTATGTGTTTATGCCTGACGATAGCAAGGAACAGTTGATTTTGACAACGACCTTCCCTAATAATGTAAGTGCTGATATTGCCACCAAACGAATTGCCGTATTTTGCGATAGGGTTGACTCTAACGGCAATTTTATAAAGGAGGGAATTTAATTGGAAAATAAAAACTCCTCCCACCCTGTTTGGAAAAGACTTTTGAGTATTATTTTGGTTGCTGTTTTCTTTTTAAGTTTTTTGGGTACAACTGCTATCAGTTGTGTTTCTAATACTTTATGGGACAGGGACTTCTTTGTCAAGTCTATGACAAGCAGAAAGTACATTGAGGCTGTAAAGGAAGAACTTGTTTATCAAATAACAAGCGTCTGCAACAAGTCAGGTATTTCTGCCGATATTGTCTGTAAGGGAATAACCGACAACGATGTTTACTCCGTTTGCTATCAATATTATACATCTCTGTTTAATGTTATGAACGGCACCGAAACCGAGATGATAACCATAACCTATCCTCGTAACAATATCTCTGAGGCAGTTAAAAATGCGTGCAATAATCAGGAAAATTCACATTATATTGATAACGACACGCAGGAGAAAATAATATCCAACTTAACTAACAAGATTACCAATTCCCTCAACATTGTTACAAGCCAGAGGATAGTTTCTTATGCACAAAAGGCATATCAAAAGGTTTTGGCACTGCAAAAGTTTGAAAAATTAAAATATATATTTGCAATATTGTCTGTAATATCCGTTGCTATGGTGTTATTGTGGACAAAAAGTACTACCGCCGGTGCATTGTATGCGTTGTCGGCAACCGGTTTGATGTCAGCAGGAACACTGCTTATGCCACTTTTGATGCTTAAATTTTTTGATTTAGGCAGTAAAATTGCCCTTAACACATCTACCCTAAAAATATCCATAAAGTATATTATAGATTCTGTTATACAGGGCTGTATCTCGACTTGTCTTATTAGTTTTGTTTTATTTGCAATTTTGCTTGTCGGGGCTTCGGTTTTGTATTCGGCTAATAATAATCGCAAAAATTAATTTTAGTAAATGCAATCTATATAAACTTTGCGGTAGTTTGTATATTTAGGGGCTATTGCTGACTGCAACCGTAAGTCATTAACGCAGTAATAAACCCAAAAAGCATTTATAAAGGGTAATTTTAATAAAATAGTCTTATAGATTATTTTTAGGTAAGGGACGCTTTTCGTGCAAAGCGTCCCCTTGAATTTACAAAAATATTATAGCAAAGGACAAATCAATATGCTATATGTAGAAAAGATACCGAATTATAACAGCCTTGATAATAAACAACGCAGGCGAACCCAGCATAAATTTGCGTGGGACTTGCTACAAAAAAAACTTAGACAAAACTATAATATAGACCTGTCCGCCCAAAAAATATTACTTGGGGCGAACGGTAAACCTTATATTGAAAATTCAGACATATATTTTAGCATATCCCATTGTAATAATATGGTTGCAATATTTGTAAGCAACAACCGCAACGGCGTTGACATTGAGCAAATACGAACTGCTAAACCAGATTTAATACAGCGGGTTTGCTCCGAGTCCGAATGTAATTATATTATGCAAAGTAATAACCCTGATAAAGAATTTACAAAACTTTGGACTTTAAAAGAGAGTTTTGTAAAGGCCGATGGCAGAGGTTTGGGGTTTGGGCTTGATAACATAACCTTTGATTTAACAGGTGGCAAAATTATCTCTAACCAAAGTGCAGAGTTTAATTTGTTTGAATTTGCTGATTTTGTAATTGCTACTTGTGAATTTTGCAAAGAAAATTTTAATAAATAACAAAATCTGCGACAAAAACTATTGATATAATTTTGATTTTGTTATATAATTAAAGAGGGTAGATTGTCAAATTATTAGCAATCTAATATCCAAATTTTAGACTAAACTTTTATTATTGAAAGGAAGTATTTCAAATGGAATTAAAGAAAGTTTCTGTTGATGACATTAACTATGCCGGCAAAAAGGTCTTAGTTCGTTGCGACTTCAATGTACCACTCAAAGATGGCGTTATCACTAACGATAACCGTATAGTTGCTGCCCTCCCAACAATCAAAAAGATTATTAACGATGGCGGTAAGGTTATCCTTTGCTCTCACCTTGGCAAGCCAAAGAACGGTCCTGAGGATAAGTTCTCCCTTGCTCCTGTTGCAACAAGACTTGCAGAATTACTCGGTAAGGAAGTTATCTTTGCTAATGATAACGAGGTTGTTGGCGAAAATGCTAAAAACGCTGTTGCTAATATGAACAATGGCGATGTTGTTCTCCTACAAAATACAAGATTTAGAAAAGAAGAAACAAAGAACCTTGAACCATTCAGCTCAGAACTTGCTTCTTTGGCTGATGCTTTTGTTATGGACGCTTTTGGTTCTGCCCACAGAGCACACTGCTCAACTGCCGGTGTAACTGACCACATCAAAGATACTGCCGTTGGTTACCTTATGCAAAAGGAAATTAACTTCCTTGGTAATGCAGTAGAGAACCCTGTTAGACCTTTTGTAGCTATAC
>CAZZHP010000088.1:0-3849 GCA_964653925.1 uncultured Eubacteriales bacterium
AGCCAAAAAGCAAAGCATAAGCGTTGCTTTGATTGATGGCTTTTGTTTTATTTTTAAATTTGTCTTATTGTTTAGTTTCAAAACGATAACCTACCCCTCGCAGAGTAACAATGCAGTCGCTATATTCGCCCAAACTTTTACGCAGAAGTTTAATATGGGTGTTAAGTGTACGGTCATCACCAAAGAAGTCATAACCCCAAACCTCGCTGATAAGTTTGTCCCTTGTAAGTGCAATTCCGTAATTGCGTACCAAGTAAAAGAACAGGTCGTATTCCTTTGGAGTCATATCAACACGGTTGCCGTTAATGGTAACAATTCTGGCATCAAAGTCCACAAACAAGTTATTGTACCTAAATGTATTTTTATTTTCTTTTTCTGTCTCGGAATTTGCCCTTTTAAGCACAGCAGATACCCTAAGCATAAGTTCCTTTGGCGAGAAAGGTTTGGTTACATAATCATCAACACCAATCTCAAAGCCGTGTATACGGTCATATTCTTCGGAACGGGCAGAGAGCATAATTATAGGTGTGTTGCAACCTTTACGGATTTCTTTGCAGGCGGAAAAGCCATCAAGTTCAGGCATCATAATATCCATAATAATCAGGTCAAATTTATCCTTTTGGCAAATTTTTATTGCATCGAGTCCATTTTCTGCCTCGGCAACATCATAGCCCTCAAAAACCGCATATTTTTTGATTATTTCCCTAATCTTGACCTCATCATCTACTACCAAAATTTTAGACATACAAATCACCCTTTCCTTATCTTTGTACTTATATTACCAAGTTTATGTGATAGATTTATGAAGATTGGTTGAATATTAGATAATATTTCAACCAACCTTAACAAATTACTGATAACTTTCCTCGACTGACTGCATAATACTGCGTTTCATTCTCTCCAAAAAGTCCGAGCCACTGCCGATATTTGCCTTGCCGTTTGGCTTGCCAATATTGCCCGACGCACTTGTCAGCGGCTGCATACGCACAGTTATGTTATATTCCTGCACAAGTTTGTAGAGTTCACTAACGGCAACACATCTGTCAATTTTGTATAAAAGATAATTTTTAGAAATTTTTTGCATAATGCAACCCCCGATAATTTAAAACTTCGTAAAATGTTATAGATGTAATCATCTATCATAACCCGATTATTTCAGGACTTTTTCAATCTCGGCAACATACATATAATGAAAGTCATTGTTGGCATATTCTTTTAGGATAGATTTATCTATTATACTGTCCTCGCTCAAACGCTGGCGGTAAAGCTTGCGACACACAAGCACGAGCCTTGCCTCGTCAAAATACGGTGCTTTCTCTGTAAATACAGGTGTAAGTCCTGCCTCTGCTATTTTATCACAATCACGGCCAGATTTTCTGCCACATATTGTCAAACTGTCCCGCATACCATCAAAAAAACTTAAAGTAAAATTGTCATTATTGTCCAAAAATTCCCTTGTGTAGCGTTGCGGTCTGACAAATATAAACGCAACATTTTTGTTCCAAAGCACGCCGACACCGCCCCAACTTGCAGTCATAGTGTTGAGGCTGTCCTTGTTGCCGGCGGTAATCAAGGTCCAGTCTGTTCCGATAAGTTTAAAGGCATTTTCGTTTAAGTCCTTTACGGTAATTTCTTGAAAATTTTTCATAATATAACCTCTCTTTAAAATAATTTATAATTTTAGTTCAGGGCAAAATTTTTGCCATCAATTTTGACTGTGCCGTCATCACGCATTTTTTTGAGTTCACGCATCATAGCCGACCTGTCAACGCACAGATAATCTGCAAGGTCACTATAAGAAAAATTGATGACTCCGTTTGCCGTTTTGGTTTGTGTCCTTGAATTAAAATATGCGTAAAGTTTGCTCCGTATGCTCCTTTGGCTCAAAATCTCGACCCGCATACTAAGTTTAATCGCACGATTTGACATAAGTTGCAACATATTCTCGACAAACAAACTATGATGGACACACGCCTTTTCGCATCGTTTTATTATATGTTGATACCCAATAAAGAGTACGGTGCAGTCCACCTTGCAAATAACCTCGATATAATCATCTTTCATCTCGCAAAAAGATATAGGCTTGCCAAAGACCTCGTTGTTACCGACATTCTCCAAGATAGTTCGGTTGCCGTCGCCATCAATGCGTATGACCTGAACCTGCCCGCCCTGAACAATGCCTATATTATCATTAAACGCAGAGTAATCACAGACCACTTCGCCCGATTTAAACTGCATTTCTGTCGGGGCAAAGCAAGCCATCATTCTGTCAAATTCTTGGTTTGATATTCCGCTAAACAGTTCATTTTGATAAAAATAATTCATAATAATTCACCTTAATCAAAATAATACATATAAATTGTGACATAATATATATAAATTATATTCTCTGCTATATTGTTGCAAATGCAACAGATTTTTTCTTTATTATATGTTATTATTAAGAAAAAATCAAGTATAAATATTAAAATAAATTAAATTTTATAAATTATATTTTAGGAGGATACAATTATGGTAAATGTTAATGTTATCGGTGGCACTTTAAGCGAGCAAGAGATTAACGCCTATATCTCCCGTGCTAAGACAAAGTTCCCGAATATGAATATCACAAGCCTTGATATTACATTAGACGGCGATTTTGTGGATATTGCTTATCACTATCAAGAGCCTAATTTTGATAGAATTCGTCGTATTACGGGCTACCTTGTAGGTACGACTGACCGCTTTAACAATGCTAAGCGTGCCGAGGAGCGTGACAGGGTAAAGCACTCCGTTGATTGTGGCTGTGTCAGCGGAAAATAATGGAGGAAATATGACTGTAAGTATTAACAAGGATAATTTTGAAAAAGAGGTTATGCAGAGTAATCAGACTGTGCTGGTTGACTTTTTTGCCGAGTGGTGCAGTCCTTGCAAAATGTTATCACCTGTTATCGAGGAGATTGCAAACGAAAGAGATGATATAAAGGTTGTCAAGATTAATATTGACTCAGAGCCTGAACTTGCGACGCAGTTCGGTGTTATGAGCATACCTAACCTTTTTATTATCAAAAACGGCAGGATAGATAAAAATTTAATTGGTCTGCAAAGCAAAGACACTATTATGAGTTATCTATAACTCCGCTTGGAGATTATGTTTTAATACAGGGGAATTATGTTAAAGGGGACTCTTGCGTGTGCAAGAGCCCCCTTTCTGTGTAATAGTCCGCCTACTATTTGTAATTTTTATCCCCTATAAGTCAAAATGGCTACTACATTAAGTAATAGCCATTTATCTTTTTAGTTTAACAAATTATCATATTAAGCAACTAAGCCAACAATTTGTTTTTGTATTGCTGTTGCGTCCTTAACATTGATTTTGCCATCACCGTTTACATCAGCAACTGTTGAGTCAAAGCCCTCTACTGTATATTTTACAATAGTTTTGAGTATTGCGGTAACATCAATGCCGTTTACCGAGCCATCGTTGTTAACATCGCCTGCCTCATATACTGTCGGCTCTAAGTCTGGGATATTTGCCGCTCTAAGTTCTGCACAAGAACCAAAGTTGTTACAAGCCTCTGTACCCAAAACCCTGATGTATCTTGCGTTTACTGTGTCAAAACTTGCAATTTGCCAGTCAGTTGTGTCTGACCATCTGCCAGATGCTACTGTTGTAAATGTTGTTTCGCCATCTTTGCAAACTTGAATTTCGTACTTTGTAAATCTACCGTTGTTTGCACCTGTTCTTGGTAAATAACGAACAGCGTTTACATCTTGGTTACTGCCAAGGTCAAGTTGAATCCATCTGTCCTCATCGTTGCAAGTGCTTGCGTTGTTTGCATAAGATGTATGCCAAATTGTAGAAACATT
>CAZZHP010000089.1:0-3825 GCA_964653925.1 uncultured Eubacteriales bacterium
CTTGATATGGCAAAGCGATATTCATAACAAGGTCAGGCTTGTAACTGTTGATAAGGTTTATAACCTGATTTACATCATCAGCGTCAACTTGTGCAGTTGTAATCTTTGTATTTGTTTTATCTTTAAGTTCATATGCAAGTTTGTCGCACTTAGACTTTGTCCTGCTTGCGATACATAACTCGGTAAATACTTCACTTAATTGACAGCATTTGTGGATAGCAACAGATGCGACGCCACCACAGCCTATAACTAAAACTCTACTCATTTTAGACTTCCTCTCAATTTATATTTTTATATTAATAAAAGTATTTTATAAAATAAATTCTATCGTTCTTGTATTTCTTTGGCACTAATATGCTCAATATCTATCTCAAACATTTGGGTGACAGTACCTGCACGGGCAATTACCTCATCAACCAACTGCTCATTTGGATAGTATTTCATAGCAAATTGTTTTAATAATATTATGGCATTTGAGGTATCTTTTATTAAATGACACCTGCCAAATATGACCACGCTCTGCACAAACGGCGACCACGCTTCGTCTTTGACAGTTTCGTTGCCATAAACTGTAAAGCAGACTTTGTCACAGGCTTTTATGGCATCAACTTTATGTCCTACACGGGAGCCGTGAAAATAAATCTTATGCACATTACTGTCATAGTAGTAATTGAGCGGTATCGCATAAGGGTAACCGTTATCGCCGTTTACAGCAAGTATACCACGCCTGCCGTACCGCAAAAGTTCCTTTGCCGTATTTATGTCAATTTCAGATTTTTTCCTTCTGATTGCCCTGAACATTATTCCCATATTCTGTAACACTGCTCCAAATTTAATTTATCGGTCTATTTGTAATGATAGGCTGTTATCTATTGCTCAAAATAGCAAGCAACATTTCCCTAAGTACCTTGCAGGCAACAGCAGTTGAAGCACCGCTCTGGTCGAGCATAGGGGCAAGTTCGTTAATATCAGCACCGACTATATTAAGTTTTGATACTGTTTTGATAGCATTCAAAAGCCCTATAAATGTAACCCCGCCTGCCTCAGGTGTACCTGTGCCACAAAATATAGACGGGTCAAGGCAATCAAGGTCAATCGTAAAATATACAGGAGTGCCACTGTTTCTGAGGTTATTGACAACTTCTTGAAGCCCATCAAAATTAAAGCGGTGCATATCTGTATGAACTTTTGCAAATTCAAATTCAGCCTTGTCGCCACTTCTGATACAAAATTGATGTATTTTGCCGTCAGCGTTGCCGAATTTGGACATTTCATCAAAGCATCTGCGTATAACGCAGGCATGGCTTAGTTCCGCACCGAGATAGTCATTTCTCAAATCAGCGTGAGCGTCAAAGTGAATTATCTGCACATCTGGGTGTTTTTTGATAACCGCTCTAAACGAGCCTAATGTTACCAAATGCTCGCCACCAATGAGGAATGGTAATTTGCCATTTGTCAAAATTTCCTCAGCCCTGTTCTCAATATCAGCAAGGGCGGTTTCGGCACTGCCAAAGCATAATTCAAGGTCGCCACTGTCAAAAACATTGTAGTCGGTTAATTCGAGGTCTTGATAAGGGCTAAATGTTTCAAGCCCAAAACTTTCGTGCCTGATAGCAGCCGAGCCAAACCTTGCACCTGGGCGGAAACTTGTCGTTGAGTCAAACGGTGCACCAAACAATACAACATCAGCGTCCTCAAACGAGGAGTCACAGCCGATAAAATTTTCTACATTTCTTTCCATTTTGTTCTCCAAAAATATAAACTAAAATTATTCTTCTACTTCCATAAGCATATCTTCCAAAAAAGCAGGCAGATAAAATGCTCCTATGTGTAGTTTAGTTGTGTAATATCTTGTTTTAAGGTTAAGGTTTAACCATTCTGCTTCGTTTAAATCGTGGATAGGGTGGTATTTTTTGCTCGCAAAGCCAAACAGCCAATAGCCAGCGGCATAGGTCGGAATATGTGCCTGATAAACCTTAGAAATAGGGAAGGTTGACACAATTCGCTTGTGACTCCTCTGCATAGCCTCGGCATCATGCTGATAAAACGGACTGCCCTGCTGATTTACCATAATTCCGTCATCACGAAGTGCATTAAAGCAGTTACCGTAAAATTCCTTAGTAAACAAGCCCTCTGACGGACCAAATGGGTCAGTAGAGTCAACAATAATCAAATCGTATTCTTTCTCACATCTGCGGATAAATTTAAGGGCATTTTCAAAATAAATATGAACTCTCCTATCGTCCATACGGCAGGCATTACTTGGCAAATAAGAGCGACAAGCCTCCACTACCTGCGGGTCCATCTCTACAAGGTCAATTCGCTCTACTCGGTCATATCTTGTTAATTCCCTTACAACACCGCCATCACCTGCACCGATGACCAAAATATCCTTTATGCCCATATGCACAGCCATCGGAACATGAGTAATCATCTCGTCATATATAAATTCATCTCGTTCGGTAAGCATAACATTACCGTCAAGTGTAAGCACTTTGCCAAACTCAGGTGTTTCGAAGATATCAATGCGTTGGTATTTGCTTTGTACAGAGTAAAGTTGCTTGTTTACCCTTATGCTATGTTTTACATCAGGTGTATGAAATTCGCTAAACCACATTTCCATAGATTTTCTCCTTTCCAAAAACGATGTATAATATTATTTAAGAATATTCAAATATTCAATATTAGGGTCCTCCGGACCGGTCATAGAACAGCCCTTGTTTTTTGCGTAATCAATATAATCGAGAATTTCTTTGGTAATTTTCTCCCCAGGAGCCAAGATTGGAATACCTGGTGGGTAGCACATTACAAACTCGCTACATACACAGCCCTCTGTCTCTCGGATAGGCAGGCTGATTTTTTTACCGTAAAAGGCATCTTGCGGACTTTTGACAACAATAGGGTCAATATATTCTTGATTTAGAAGTCCCGAACCATCAGTGTGGAACCTACGCTTGATTTCTGCTAATGCACTAACCAAACGCTCAACCTCCTGCGGTCTGTCGCCAATAGATAAATAGGCGAGTATATTGCCAATATCACCAAACTCAATTTGAATATCGTATTCATCACGGAGCAGGTCATAAACCTCAATGCCTGCAAGTCCAATATCAAGGGTGTGAACGCTCAACTTAGTTGTATCAAAATCAAATACAGAGTCACCGTTGACAAGTTCCTTGCCAAATGCGTAATAGCCACCTATTGCGTTTATTTCCTCACGGGCATATTCGGCAATATCCGAAACCTGATGGAATATTCTCCTGCCTCTTAGGGCAAGATTTCTGCGACTTATATCAAGGCTCGACATTAGCAAATAACTACCCGAAGTGGTTTGGGTGAGGTTAATAATCTGTCTGACATAACCTTCGTGGATATTTTCGCCAACTAACAAAAGACTTGACTGGGTTAGACTACCGCCACTTTTGTGCATAGAAACAGCAGCAAGGTCCGCACCGGCAGCCATAGCAGATACAGGCAAACCACCGCCAAAGTAAAAGTGTGTACCGTGAGCCTCATCAACAAGGCAGAGCATACCTGCGTCATGTGCCATATTGACAATGGCCCTCAAATCACTGCAAATGCCATAATAAGTAGGGTTGTTCACGAGTACAGCAACTGCCTTAGGGTGTTCGTTAATTGCCTTTTGTACCTGTTCCCGTTTCATACCGAGTGCAATACCAAGCCTTTGGTCAACCTCAGGGTTGACATATACGGGTATAGCACCGCACAATACGAGGGCATTGATAACGCTCCTGTGGACATTACGGGGTAGGATAATCTCATCACCACGCTTACAAACCGTAAGCACCATACTCTGTACAGAAC
>CAZZHP010000090.1:0-3816 GCA_964653925.1 uncultured Eubacteriales bacterium
ATATGAATGTACAAAGCAAAGATATTATCAGCATTCTTGATAAATATTGTGGTGTGGCAAAAAAGGCCTCAGCTGCATTGTCAGAGGAAGAACTCAATGTCGTTTTTGACTACTATACACAAAAAAATTCGGTAGAAAATTTTGATAAATATTATCAAACTGCAAATAATAAAGTTCAGACACCTAAACAAGAGGTAAAGGCTGAACAAAAACCTAAGACCGACAACAAGCCTGCCACAGATGACAGCAAAAAGGCTAACAAGGCAAACGGAAATCTTGACAAAAAACCTAACCAGAATAGCAAATTTGGTAATAAACAAGATAACAGACAGGACAATAAGCAAAACAAGGACAAAAAGGACTTTAAGCAAAACAACAGCAATACTCAAAAAACTGTTATTAAAGGCGAGAATATCGGTGCAGAGGTAAAAGATACCGACGAGACATTTGAAAACACCCGCAAAACAGAGCGTAGAGTTGTTGACACCCGTGCTTATAATGTCGATATTGATAAATATAACGAAAAATATGACAATATGGCGTCCGAGAAAATCAGAACAGACCATATTTTAAGCAAACAAAAGATTACACAACGCTCACAGCAAAAGAACAAACCTGCACATTCACGCAAAGAGACCGAAAAGGAAAGACTCGATAGAATTGCACTTGAACGCAAGAACAAGCCGATTACTATTACAATTCCTGATGAGATTACTATTGCTGATTTGGCTGTTAAACTCAAAGCAACTGCGGCAGAAGTTGTAAAGAAGGCATTCTTTATGGGTATGATGGCGAATGTTACATCTACCGTAGATTTTGATACAGCGTCCTTAATTGCTATGGAGTTTCACGCCAAGGTCGAAAAAGAGGTTGTCGTAACTATCGAGGAGAGAATTATCGACGATAGCGAGGATAAAGATGAAAACCTCATCGAGAGAGCACCTGTTGTTGTAGTTATGGGACACGTTGACCACGGTAAAACATCATTACTCGACGCTATCCGCCACGCAAATGTTACTGCCGGCGAAGCAGGCGGTATTACACAACATATCGGTGCTTATAGAGTAAAAATCAACGATAGGAATATTACATTCCTTGACACCCCTGGACACGAGGCATTTACAACTATGCGTGCAAGAGGTGCTCAGGTAACCGATATTGCTATACTTGTAGTTGCCGCTGATGATGGTATTATGCCACAAACTATCGAGGCTATTAACCACGCAAAAGCCGCAAATGTATCCGTAATTGTTGCTATTAACAAGATGGATAAGGTTGGTGCTAACCCAGACGCAGTTAAGCAACAACTTACAGAACACGGCATTATTCCTGATGAGTGGGGCGGTGATACCCCTTGTATTCCAATATCTGCCAAAACAAAGGACGGTATCGAAGAATTGCTCGAAATGGTACTCCTTATAGCAGATATGAAGGAATTAAAGGCTAACCCTGACCGTTCCGCAAAGGGTACAGTTATCGAGGCTCGTTTGGATAAGGGCAGAGGCCCAATCGCAACTATACTTGTTCAAAACGGTACACTCAAAACAGGTGATATAATTGTTGCAGGTTCAACAGTTGGCCGTGTAAGAGTTATGACCGATGATGCAGGCAGGAGAGTTAAAACTGCCGGTCCGTCTGTTCCTGTTGAGATTACAGGTCTTGATGAAGTTCCGAACGGTGGCGACATATTTAACGCAGTTTCTGACGAAAGACTTGCCCGTGAACTTGTAGAACAACGCAAACAGGCCAAGAAAGAAGAAGTATTCAATTCAAGAACAAAGGTTACACTTGATAACTTGTTTGACCAAATGAAGCAAGGCGAGATGAAAGAGCTCAAAATTATTGTCAAGGCTGATGTTCAAGGCTCTGTCGAAGCAGTTAAGCAATCGCTCGAAAAATTAACTAACGAAGAAGTCAGAGTCAATGTAATTCACGGTGCTGTTGGTGCAGTCAGTGAGAGCGATGTAATGCTTGCAAACGCATCAGATGCAATCATAGTAGGCTTTAATGTCAGACCTGATGCTGTCGCTATGGAGAATGCCGAGCGTGAGGGTGTAGATGTAAGACTCTATCGTATTATCTATGACTGTATCGAGGAGATAGAGTCCGCTATGAAGGGTATGCTCGCACCAAAGACCCGTGAGGTTATGCTCGGTACTGCCGAGTGCAGAAATGTAATGAAGATTAGGAATGTTGGCTTTGTTGCCGGTTCTTATGTAAAGAGCGGTAAGGTAACACGCAACGGTCAAGTTCGTATTGTCAGGGACGGTATCATTATTGCCGATGACAGTATTGCCTCATTACAGAGATTTAAGGACAGCGTCAAGGAAGTGTCAGAAGGATACGAATGTGGTATTTGCCTCGAAAAATTCAACGACCTTAAAGAAGGAGATATTTTTGAGGTTTATACAATAGAGGAATATAGAGATTGATTTGTAAATCAAGTTTCTATAAAAGATAAGAGGTTTTAAATGGCTAATTTTAAATTAGGAAGAACAACAGAAGATATAAAAAGGGAGCTTACCGCTATTTTTCGTGAGCTTAAAGACCCACGGGTGCAAAATTGCTTTTTGTCAATAATCAGGGTTGATGTTACAAGCGACCTGTCCTACTGCACTATATACATTAGTGCTATGGAAGGTTTGGACAAAGCAAAAGAGGCACTCAAAGGGTTACAATCTGCTGCTGGTTTTATCAGGAGAGAGTTAGGTCAAAGACTTAGTATCAGGCATATACCTTCACTTATATTCAAGGCAACCGACTCAATAGAATATAGTGCAAATATTTCCAAGATACTCTCATCTCTTGATATTAAGGAGGAAGATGACAGTGAAACAACTCTTGATTAATGATGTTGCACAATTACTTTTGAGCTATGATAATGTTGAAATATTGACACATATTTATCCGGACGGCGATACTATCGGCAGCGCGTACGCACTGTGTATGGCAATGCAGTCGCTCGGCAAGAATGTCAGGGTAATTACAACTTGCAAAATGCCAAAGGGCTTTGTCCCTTTAATCGGTACAGTCAAGGAGCAAACCTTTGAGCCTGACTATGTGGTTAGTGTCGATGTTGCATCGCTGGAATTATTAGGAGATTTAAGGCAAAAATATTGTGATAAAATAAACCTCTGTATAGACCATCATAGTATAAACAGTATAGTTGCGGATAATGTCTATGTCGATTCAACTGCCGCTGCAACGGGCGAGATAATGTACGAGATTATCAAGCAACTAAATGTAGAACTAACAGTGGATATGGCTAAGGCACTCTACCTTGCTATTTCTACCGATACAGGCTGTTTCCGTTATTCCAACACAACTTCGAGGACTATGCGTATTTGTGCCGATTTGCTCGAATACGGTATTGATAACGGTGCTATAAACCATAAGTTGTTTGAAGAAAAATCACCCAAAAAGATTGAACTTGAACGGCTTGTTTACGATACCCTTACATATTTTGCAGGCAATAAGGGTGCTATGATTGCCGTTACGCAGGAAATGTTGCAAAAACTCGACATAGAAGATGCCGACACAGAGGGGCTTGCGGCAATTCCACGACAAATTGAGGGTGTTATTATTGGTGTAACAGTCCGCCAAAAAGATAATAACGAATACAAAATTTCCGTTCGCACTACAAGTGATGTAAACGCTGCCGATATTTGTGCTAAATTTGGCGGTGGCGGACATCGCTCCGCTGCGGGTTGCAATATTACCGCAGATAGTCTTGCGGAGGTTAAATCTAAGTTTATCAAGGCAGTGGAGGCATCATTGTGAATGGTGTAATCATACTTGATAAACCTGCCGAATTTA
>CAZZHP010000091.1:0-3816 GCA_964653925.1 uncultured Eubacteriales bacterium
CAAACTGTAAATTTGCCCGTTGGCACCCGTTATTTACCGATGTTATACCAAAAGATGGTGGCAAGGGTACAGGTATCAAAAAAGTCTGCGAATATTTAGGTATAACCACCGACGAATGTATTGCCTTTGGTGATGGCGGTAATGATGCCGAGATGCTACAAACAGTCGGCATAGGTGTTGCTATGGGTAACGCAAGAGATGATTTAAAGGCAATCGCAGATTATGTAACTACATCTGTTGATGAAGACGGTGTCTATAATGCCTTAAAGCACTTTAATATTTTGTAATGCAAGGCATAATAAACTTTAAATTAAACATCTTGTTAGAATAAAAAATTTAAAAAAGTGTTGACATCTTCGACTATATGTGATATAATAATTACCGTTGAAGATACTTCATCACTTGGGAGCATAGCTCAGCTGGGAGAGCATCTGCCTTACAAGCAGAGGGTCATAGGTTCGAGCCCTATTGTTCCCACCAAAACACTCTATCATTTGATAGGGTGTTTTTTTGTAAAATACTATATAAATTTTTGTGGACTTGCAAAAAGTACCCCCTATTACCATATATATTATGTGAATAGGGGGTATTATAATGTTTGAATTATTAAGTTTTATCAGCAATTATTTGCATTTATTTGTGTTACATATTTGTTCATCGGGGACATTCCCAAAACCATTGTCCGAGAAAGATGAACGGAAATATTTAGAACAATGGGCATTAAAGGGCGACATAAGTGCCAGAAATATCCTTGTAGAACATAATTTGCGTTTAGTTGCACATATTATCAAAAAATATTACAGTGTTTCAAGCAACCAAGATGACTTGGTGTCTATCGGTACTATCGGACTTATCAAGTCTATAAACACGTTTGATATTAACAAAAGTATAAAATTATCAAGTTATGCTTCCCGTTGTATCGAGAATGAGATACTTATGTATTTCAGAAGTTCAAGGAAAAGTTCGGGCGACATATCACTCAACGAGGCAATCGAAACCGACAAGGACGGCAACCCGCTCAGCCTCATAGATATTTTATCCTGTGAGGATAATGTCATTGATGAACTTGATAGCAGAATGAAATGCTCAAAATTAAACGAATATATTGAAAAGTCGCTTGATGCAAGGGAAAAGCAAATCATCTGTCTGCGATATGGCTTAAATGGCAGAGAACCGCTTACCCAAAGGGAAATAGCCCAAAAATTTGACATATCACGCTCTTATGTATCACGCATCGAGAAAAAGGCTTTGCAATCATTACGCAAATGTTATGATATTGCCGACCGAGAGGCAATAGAAAGCCGTAGAAAGAAATTCAATAATTAACTTGCAATTAGACCAACAGAGTATTTTTGTATCATAACTACATCATTACCGTCTACTGTATTGTTATTATCATAATCTGCAAGTGCAAGCACATCAGAGTCAAGCGTAATAAGGTTTATAATATGTTTTTGTATCAAAGTTGCATCTTTTACATTGATTATATTATCCTTATTAACATCACCGGTGGCAAAAGTTTCTTGATTATCGTCGGTATATGCTACTGCCTTAATAACAAATGTAGGGTTGTAGTTTTCGCCAACAACCGCAGTAATAGGCTCACACATATAGAACGAACCATATTGGCTGATAGTGTAGCTGTTTTCTACTGTTTTTTCGGGAGCAACAACAAACTCCGACTCTGTAGTGGTAGTGTTTGATGATAAAATACCTACACTGTATGTAGTGTTACTTGTTGTATTTGGCAAGATATTTATAGCAATAGCACCATTACCCGATGGCACAGTTTTATCAGAAATATCGTGGCATATCATACCTTCGTGGTCGGTTACACCCTCGCCAAGTTTTACCCACTTAGTTGTATTTGTAGTAGGCAAATTTTGATTAGTTGTATCCATAGGTATATAATATATTTCATAACTTACATCGGATAAACTGTAAGAGAACATTATCTTATCAAGTACAGTATTTTCTGCAAAATCAAATATATTCATATAAGCAACATCACCGGTTGTCCATGCTGATGTTGTATCGGTTGAACCGAAAATTTCATTTTGATATAATATTGTATTGTCCTCAATTTTCTGCACTCCGGTTATAGCGAACGCTTCAAACAGTGTGTTTTCGTAGGACATATAGAAGTATCCATCACCATTGTGGTAGTCGCCCCAACTGTTTTGTACTATCCACGCACCATTTTGTGTAGGTTTGTCAGCACCGTCAAAATTTTCTTTTGAATAATTATCGTCCCAACCGATAATAGCAACTGCGTGTCCGCCGGTAGCATAGTCATCTTGATTATAGTATGATAAATTATCACTGCCAAAATAATCATACGAGTGATAGTACGAAGTCCATACAGCACCGTATTCCATAATTGCAGATTTAACCTCGTTACTGTTATCATAAGATAAATTTGATATAGAGGTTACACCATATACCGGATAAGAATTAGTTAACAAGCCATCAAACGGGAGTTTTTCCATATCATAAGGGAACTCTGACTCGTACTTAGGACCTTGCCAAGATGTAAGATACCCAATAACAATAGAGGCATTTCCGCCTGTTACACTGAAATCTCTGTGCCAACCCGAACCATCTTCACGAGGAATTGCCCAGTTATCCAAGTGCGAAACAGATAACGGCTCAGCATAAAGCCCGTTCTTATTAAGATAAATTTCCAAAATAGTTGTACCTGCATACGCCCAGCACAGACCTGTTTGACCTTGATTTTTCACCGTTGTAGTATAGCCCATATTTTTAGAACTGTAATAATCAGGTATAGGAGTTGTTGTTTCGGCATTGATAGGTATAACAGCAGATACCAAAATCATTATTGATATAATTACACATATTGTCCTTTTAATCATATTAGTTCACCTCATAGTTAGTGTCAATATCCAGCAGAATATTTTTGTATAAGTAGCACATCATTACCGTTGATTGACAAATCATTATCATAATCAGCAAGTGCTAATTCATCATCATTTAAAAGTCTTAACTCGACAATATGTTTTTGTATTAGAGTAGCATCTTTTATATTTATATTGTCGTCCATATTTACATCACCCATATTATAAATGTGGGTTTTGTCATAGGTTATCGCCTTAATTACAAGTTGCCTGTCCGAATATGCGTAAGGCAGTGTATATATTGATGATGTAGGAGTTAATTGCGTAGCAATATAACTGACATTTTCTTGATATTTGGTGGTAGTAACAATATTCTCGTAATCGGAACATATACCAACACCATAAGTAGTCCCCGAACTGTCTGACTTGATACATACCGCTATTGCACCCTTGCCTGACGCAATATCAATATCCGTAATATCGTTGCAAATTACACCGTTGTAATCGACTGTGCCTGAGCCGATTTTAGTCCATAATTGGCTTCTGATATTAGGTTTGCCCGTAGTGCTATCAATAGGTACATAATACAGGTCATAGTCGTTGCCTATATGCTGATATTCAAACAGTATTTTATCAATGGTTGTATTTTCATCAAAATCAAACACATTCATAAATACAACATTTTTATCGTAGCGATTTTGTAAAGCAGGTGTATATACAGACCCAAGGGTTTCAAGCTGATAGATTTTGTTATTGCTTTTTACCTGTTGATAACCGCATACCGCAAATGAATCAAAATCATCAGAAAATAAATTTGAGTCCTCATAAGATATATACATATATCCGCCAATAGAGTTGAACTCGCCCCAGCTGTTTTGTATTATCCACGCACCATCTTTTGTTGGTTGACCTGCACCGTCAAAATTCTCCTTTGAATAATTATCGTCCCAACCGATTACGG
>CAZZHP010000092.1:0-3763 GCA_964653925.1 uncultured Eubacteriales bacterium
TTGACGGAGGAACTATGCTTATAAATATATGGAGATTATTTTTGGGGTATATAGAATTTGACATAATCGGCAAATTCCCAGAAAGGTTTTTGAATATTGCTTATAAAAGTGGTATAAATATTTGGGGGCAAATGCCTAAAAAAGATGTAATAACCGCAACTATGCTACTAAAAGATTACAAAACAATCAGACCTATTGCCAGAAAAGCCAGAGTTAAATTAAAAATCAAACACAAATACGGTATGCCGTTCTACATACAAAAAAACAGTGATAGAAAGGGACTTTTGATTGGCTTGGCTCTGTCCGTGATTATGATAATTTTTTTGAGTAATTATATTTGGGTTATAAATATCAACATAACGCAAAATCTAAATTATATTACACTCAAAGATACCTTGGCACAAAACGGTGTTACTGTCGGTACTCCAAAGAGCAAGATTGATGTACTTGCACTTGAACGCAAAATTATGGAGCAAACCCCTGAACTATCGTGGGTTGCAACAAATATCGAGGGGACTACTCTAACCTTGGAGGTAAAGCAAGGCGAAATCAAGCCTAATCTGGACAAAAGCAAAGAACCTGCCGACGTTGTAGCCAAAAAAGATGGAGTTATATTAAAACTTGATGTCAAAAACGGTGATACCAAAACGGAGGTCGGTAGCGGTGTAGTCGAGGGCCAAACGCTTGTAAGCGGTATTATGACCGACTCGGAGGGAAATATCCGTAAAACTGTACATTCAAGTGCGAGTATAATAGCCAAAACCTATCAGACCTATGACTTTTATGTCAGCAAGAATTTTAGTATATATGTCCCGACCGGTGAAGTCTTTAACCGCTATAAGTTCAACCTGTTAAGACTAACCTCACCAAATACACCGATTTTGCTTGACAATGCAATTTATTGCAAGGTCCTAAACACTTACAATGCAGAGGTAAATCAACGCATAATTCCCTTTGGGGTAACAGTTGAGCGAAATTATAAATATTCGCAATTAAACAAAACACTCACCGATACCGAGCAAACGGAGGCATTATATAAGAAACTCGCCCTGTTTGAGGGCTTTTGTATGTCAAACTCTACCATAATAGAGCGTAACATAACACAAAATACGGATAAAGATGGTACAAAATTTACAGTAGAATATATATGTAACGAGGATATTGCGGTAACCTCGCCGATACAACCATAATAAATAGCAATAAAATAAAATGGCTACCTATATAGATAGCCATTTTATTTATTTATAATTGTTTAAATTATTGCTGAAAGAATGCAAGGAAAGCACGGTAAGCATAATATACATCAACCTTGGAAACAATCTCGAACGGTGCGTGCATAGAGAGTACAGGCACGCCAAGGTCAACCACATCAACATTCATATTAGCAACATACTTTGCGATAGTACCGCCACCGCCAAGGTCAACCTTGCCAAGTTCGCCGACCTGCCAAAGAATATTCTCTCTTTCGAGCATAGAACGAACCTCGCCCATAAACTCGGCAGAAGCATCAGAGGTATCATATTTACCGCCATGACCTGTGTATTTGGAGATAACTACACCACGGTTGATAAAGGAACTGTTCCTTGACTCAAAAGCAGACGGATATGTCGGGTCATAAGCTGCGTTTACATCGGCAGAAAGGCACTTGCTCTTTGAAAGTGCGGTATGACCTGCGACCCCGTCCATAGCGGCAAGGTCATATACAAAATAACGCAAAAAGTCACTTTGCATACCAGTGTTACCGTCAGAGCCAACCTCCTCCTTATCGGCAAGCATAGAGATAATTGTGTTTTCAGGCTCTTTTGCATTAAGGATAGCAACAAGTGCCGGATATGCACAAACTCTATCATCATGGCCGTAAGCACCAATCATACTGTTGTCAAAACCAATATCACGGGTTTTGAGTGCAGGAACAAGGCATAACTCGGCAGAGAGGAAGTCACCCTCTTTAATTCCGTACTTTTTGTTAAGAATATTCATAATATTTAATTTTACAAGGTCCGTCTCCTCCTCTGTACTAAACGGGCGTGAACCGACAAGCACATTTAAGTCTTCACCTGTAAAGGCGGCGGACATCTTCTTTTGCATTTGCTCTTGTGAAAGGTGTGGCAAAAGGTCAGTTATACAAAGGCAAGCATCTGTTTCGTCCTCGCCAAATACTATATCAACTGTTGTGCCGTCAAGCAGGGCAACTGTACCGTGCAAAGCAAGCGGAAGTGCAGTCCATTGGTATTTTTTGATACCGCCATAATAATGTGTTTTGAACAATGCAAGTCCATCTGCCTCGTAAAGTGGGTTCGGTTTAAGGTCAATTCTTGGTGAATCAATATGAGCAATAGCGAGCCTTGCCCCCTCTGTAACGCCTTTTTTGCCGATAACGGCAAAGGCTACGGCTTTCTTGCGATTAATAAGGTAAACCTTATCCCCTGCATTATATTTTTTGCCAACCTCAAAAGGTACAAAGCCGTTATCCTTGGCAATTCTTACCGACTCGGCAACTGCCTCACGCTCTGTTTTTGAACTATCCAAAAACTTTTTGTAATCAATACTAAACAAATCAGCGTTGGCAATCTCCTCGGCAGAAATTGTCAATATGCCTTTTTTGTTATTTTGCAAGAGTTCCTCTTTGAGCAATTTAGTTGCTGATTTTTCTTGTGTATCGCACATAATTAAAATCCTCTCTTTTATAAAAAATATATTACTAAATAAATTTTATTATAGACTAATTTATACTAAATTTTGGGGGAGTTATTCGGCACAAAGTCCGCTATAAACCTCCTTAGCACTGATGACCTTTTTGACATAATTTGCGGTTTCGGGATAGGGGATATTGTCAAGCGTAACTCCATCATTACTTATATCTTTATCCTGTAACCAGCCGTCTACCGCACCAACACCAGCGTTGTATGCCGCTATGGCTGTTGCCTCGCTCTCATACTTATCGAGCAAATAACCCAAAAAATATGTCCCGTAATCTATATTAACTTCGGGGATATACAGGTCACTTGTAACATAATCACCTGTTGCGTCCCGCCTATATTGTAACCAATCAAATGTTTCAATCGTTATTTGCATAAGTCCGTGAGCACCTGCGTACGATAAAGCAGTACAGTCAAAACTGCTCTCGCTACGGATAACGGCAAAAATTAGGGACTTAGGCACATCATATTCTTCGGAATATTTTTCAACATATTCGTAATAATCAAGCGGATATTGTAGTTTGGTAAATTCCTCTTGATTGCTACAAACTAAAAATACACCAGCACAAAGGACTAACACAATTAGAATTGTACTAAAACAACCTGTCAATGTCCGTTGCGATTTTGCATTTGACCTATTTGTAAGCCTCCGTTTAGTCATTGTTCCTCCATAAATATTTCGTTAACCTGTTTGATAAGTGAACTAATGTCGCCATCATTACAAATTACATAATCGGAATGAGATATATAATAATCATCTGGCTGTTGTGCGTTTACCCTTGCAAGTGCTTGGTCGTAGGTAATATTATCACGGCCTATAATTCTGTTAATACGAGTTTCTATATTAGCGGTAACAGTTATAATGGTATCGCACAAGAACTGCCCGTTACTCTCTATAAGTGTAGGAGCGTCAAAAATAATATATTTATATCCATTATCAACAAGTTTTTTAAATTCGCTGAGTGCGGACATATAAATCTGGGGGTGAGTTATGCTGTTTAATAGTTTGGTATTATCCTGACTTGCAAATGCCCTTTGGGCAATAACCCTCCTAAGTGGGTTGC
>CAZZHP010000093.1:0-3755 GCA_964653925.1 uncultured Eubacteriales bacterium
TCAAGTTTGTAACTCACGGTAGTGTTGACTGCAAGATTGTCGAGATGGACATCTATGAGTATGTTGGCTCGGCAACACCGGTTAAAATCAAGGTAACAAGCACAGATGGTTCAGTTGAAATTGACACAGTACTTGAAACAATTAACTTTAACCAAAAGTTCACAGATAAATTTGGTTTTGACGAACTTCAATCACAAGTGTTTGATATCAAACTTTCTGATATTGCTCACGATTATGTAATCACTGTTAACGCTGACACGACAATATCTGTTGCAGCTTCTAACACCAATTATAAATTAACAATTAGTCAAAATGGTACATCAGAGGTTGTACAGTCCAAGAATTATGGTCAAAACTTCGATTACAGAGTAAATGGTGCTATTGGCTGGATGATAGATGGCAATGTAGTTTGCGATGGTAGTACATTTAACTACAAGGCTACCGATAATATTACAGCAACACCTGTATTTGAGGAGATTACAAAAACAGTCAGTGCTTATATCCCTGAACCTGTTATCTCCTACAACGGTACAAAGACTACTATCCAACTCCCTGTATACATCAACGGAACAACAGATTATACAGACAAGGGTATTATATTTGTTAAGACAGGTACAGATGTAGAGGTAATTAAGTCGGCTGTACTCGGCACAGCAAATAATTATGTTAAGGTTTTCTCTGCTGGCGATAACAATGATTTGACTCTTACAAACAAGGGTAGATACCTCCACACTCTTAAAGTAAACGGTAGGTTACCTGCTGGTGAATTCTACGCTTATGTTGTAACAGTTGACGCAAATACCCGTGCTAGTATTGTTACACTCAGTAACAAACAAATAAAAGAATAAACAAAAAGGAGAATGGTGTTAATTATGAAAAAGTTTTATGAACAACCAGAGATGGAAGTAAACGAATTTTCTTTGATTGAGGATATTCTCGGAAACAGCAAGGTCGAGACAGACCTCAAAGAAAAAGTTCAAGAGGTAACAGAATCTTTTGACTGGTAATATCACAAATAAAATGTATTTGTGACGAAGATTGAAAATCAAAGCCCGATACATTAATATGATATCGGGCTTTGATGCTTTGTAATAAGACTGTACTTTGATGGGGTTCTAATGCTTATGGCATATAAGCTGGTATATTAAAATAATTTAATATAATATTATTTAAGAAAAGGGGAGATAGTATGAAGGTCTCAAAATTCAGTCGTCTATTGTCAATTTTGTTGTGTATTACAATGATTTTTTCAATAGCGATACAAGGCATTGGCGGTGCATTTGCTGCATCAAGTTATTCAAACGATAATTTGTTAAGGAACGCAGGGTTTGAAAGCGAACTTGCAAACTCCGGTTGGAGTACTTGGCAAACCGCATCAAGGGATACAGCAGTATATCGCTCCGGTAGTGCCAGTGGTAAACTTACCCAAACAAGTAGCGGTGGTGCATCTTTGGAACAGGATATATCCGGTCTTCAAGTTGGCGTTACCTATGTTTTTACAGCATGGGTAAAAGTATCCGGTACTATATCGGGCGAGGTTAGCCTTGGTGTAAAAAACTTTGGTGATACACAAAAGGTTGTCTATCCTCAAAGCGATAGCGACTGGACAGAACTTAGCGTAGAGTTCACATACTTAGACAGCAGCAAACCTGCCCGTGTATTCTTGTGGCATGCCGGTGCTTCAGACGCTATCATTTATATTGATGACGCTACGCTTGTTACAAAGAATGGCATAGAGTCAGCGACAATTACAAACGGTAGCATTAATGTAACAGTAGATAATACAGATGCTACTGTCCAGTCATTTACCGCTACTGTTGAGTCAAGCCTCGACGCAGGCGTTGTAACCGATTTACCGCTTGCAGGTAGTGTTGAGGGTGGTGTAGCGAACCTCACCTTTACTCCTATAGAGGCTTCACCTGCCGAGCAAACAGTTACAGTTAGGTTGACCTACGGCAGTGAGACAATAGAACTTGACTATGTAATTGAGGCGAACGGCGGAAGTCAGGTTGTAGCCAATATCGTAAGCGTTTCTGCTACAAACGGTACAGCTACTGTTGTGCTTGACAATGACCCGACTGTTACTCCTGTCGCAAGTAATTTTACTTTGACAGTTAATCAAACCGCTACAACAATCGAAGGTTTTAATTATGACAAAACTACTAAAACCGCTACCTTGACATTTAGTAAGGTTGTAGTTAGTTCTGATTCGGATACTAATGCTACATTGACAGTTACATATAATGATAGCAGTGCAGATGCAACATTCAGTGCATCAAAATATCTTCCGACAAGCATTATGACCGCTACCGCTGGTAGTAGTCAGAGTGGTCAGGGTGCCGATAATGTATTAGACGGCGACACAAGCACGCTTTGGCACACAGCTTGGGCAGGAGCAGAGCGTAGTTTGCATTATATTACATTTGAACTTTCCGAATATTATAATGTAACGGCCCTCGAATATACACCTCGTACATCACAAATAAACGGTATTATCACAAAGTACACTATCTCCGGTAGTAACGATAACGAAAATTGGACAACTATCACAGATGGTACTTGGGAACAGAACAGTGCTGTTAAGACAGCCACATTTGATAAGGCTTGCTACAAATACTACAAGCTAACTTCGGTTGAGTCGGCTTCTGATAGTTCTTCATTATTCACATCTGCTGCCGAAATCCGTTTAATAGGCGACAGCATAGGCGAAACACCTTATACCGAATTGTCAAATTTAATTTCAACGGCAAAGGCAACCTATTTTGATGGCAGTTATGCAAATAACGGTGCATACAGGGAACTCGAAAAAGCGATAAGCAAATATTCTGCATATACAGCAACAACACTTGATGCTGATGTGAATAATGCTATTACTGAAATTAACTCTTTGATATCAGGCTTAGTTGCAAGAGAGTTAACGGTTGAGGCTATTGACAGGACAATTCTCTCAGAGAATGCTGATGATAACTCACACGCAGCAAACGGCGGTAACGATGGTGACGCTAAGTTCTTGTTTGATAAGAATGACGCTACAATGTGGCATTCATATTACTCAAGTGGTGGTGGCAACGGTTTAAGACCTTACAGTGATACAGAGAGTGTTAATGCAACCCACCCTATATGGATGCAGACAGGCTTTGGTGGCACTGAGTATATCACAAAAATCGAATGCAAGCCAAGAACAGACAGTGGAGCTTCAAATCTTACCAATCAAGTTAAAACCTATAAGGTTTATGTATCCAATAGTGATACTAAACCTATTGCGGTGGTTAGTACCAGCGAGACAAACGATTGGACACTCGTTAAGTCAGGTACATTAGAGGCTATTACTTCGAGCAACGCTGACCAGAGCCAAGTAATTACATTCAGCCAACCGATAGAGGCTAAATGGATAAGATTTGTAGTAACAAGCACAACAGGAACATACTCGTGTATAGCAAATATGAATGTTTACAAACTTTCTGATTCAGCAACAGCAACTATCGGTACTCAAATTGCTGACAAAATCGCAGAGGCAGAGGCATTATTAAACAGTGCTACTGTTGTTGAAGATGAGGCTTATACAGCATATACTACTGCACTTGCTGAAATTAACGCAAAGGACTTAACAACAGAGGCTACACAGGAACTTCTTGATAATCTTACTGCAAAGATTGCTGCCCTCTCATTTACTACTACTAATGCTGATGGTACAGAAGTTACTTATACAGGTGCTGCTCAACAAACAATTAACAGCATTAATGAAAAGATAGAAG
>CAZZHP010000094.1:0-3692 GCA_964653925.1 uncultured Eubacteriales bacterium
ATTTGATTAAAACTTTAAGTAAATTTTATCACAACTAAAACATAATTGTCAATAGTTAAGCCTGACTTTTTTATAAATTATAGTGATAATCTTCCGCAAAATAACAAATTTGCCGCTAATTTTTGGCTGAAAATAAAAAATAGAATAAATATAGGCAAAAAATCTTTTATTTTATTTTAATTTGTATTATAATAATACTTGAATAAATTTAATAAATACAGGGACATGATTATGAATAAGATAGAGATTTTAGCACCTGCGGGTGGATACGACAGTTTAATATCCGCTGTCAGAAGCGGTGCAGATGCGGTTTACTTGGGGGCAACGGAATTTTCCGCCCGCAGTTCAGCCAAAAATTTTACACTTGATGAATTAAAAAATGCAATAGAATATTGCCATATCCGTGATGCAAAAGTATATTTAACCGTAAACACGCTTGTAACTGATGATGAACTTGGCGATGCTATGGACATTGTGATAAATTCAGCCAAAATGGGAATTGATGCGGTTATTGTACAGGACTTTGGACTTGCACGGCTTATACAAAAGACCATTCCTGATTTGCCGTTGCACGCATCTACACAGATGTCAGTACATACCCCTGCCGGTGCTATTGCATTATATAATGCAGGTTTTAAACGATGTGTATTGGCAAGGGAATTATCGAGGGAAGAAATTTTACAAATTCACACTGCCTGCCCAAATATAGAGTTAGAGGTATTTGTGCATGGTGCTTTGTGTATGTGTATGTCCGGTCAATGCTATTTTTCATCAATATTAGGTGCAAGGAGTGGCAACCGTGGTGCTTGTGCCCAACCTTGCAGATTGCCGTTTGCAATTAAAGACAACAATGGCTTTGCCCTTAGTTTGAAGGACAACAGCATAATAGACAAGATAAACGACTTGTATTACATAGGCGTTACCTCCGCCAAAATTGAGGGCAGAATGAAACGCCCTGAATATGTTGCAAGTTCTGTCCGTGCCTGCGTTGAGGCCCGTGATTTGGGCAAAATCTCGGATAATACTTTGAGCAATTTATCAAATGTATTTTCAAGGACAGGTTTTACCGATGGCTATTATACAGCCAGACGCACCAAAGATATGTTTGGTTTCAGACGCAAAGATGATGTAGTTTCTGCTAATGAAAAGTTATTTACACAAATTCGCACCACATACAAAGATGAATTAAAGCGTGTGCCTATAAGTATAAGTCTTGATTTAAAACTTGGCCAAAAAGCGAGTTTAACAATATCTGACGGCAGAAACACTGTAACTGTGCAAAGTGATGATTTGCTGCAAAAGGCTATAAATTTACCTGCTGATGAAGATTTTTGCGAAAAGCAATTATCCAAAACCGGCGGAACACCGTTCTATGTAGATAAGTTTACCTGTAATATTGACAGTGTATGTGCAATTTCCGCATCGGCACTTAATTTACTCAGGCGAAATGCTCTCGAAAAACTCACCACACTCAGACAAACAAGGACAGAATATCAAATAAATGAACTTGATATTCCTACCAAAGCCAAATATAACAAAAAGCACTTAAACTTTGACCGCAGATTGCGTTTGGCAAAATGTGAATACACGCAACTTATATATGATTTTGAAATTGTCATTGTTCCCCTATTCTCAAATGATAAGGATATTTTAAGGATAAAAAATCATAGTCAAAACATCGCAGTCGAAGTTCCCCGTGCTATGTTCGGTGTCGAAAATAAAATTAAAAACAGACTTATTGAGATAAAAAATCTTGGTATTGACCACGCAGTAGTGCATAATATAGGTGCAATTCAAATTGCAAGGGAACTAAACTTTACCATGCACGGCGGTTTTGGCCTTAATATAACAAACACCTCTGCTGTATTATGGGCAGAGGAAATGGGGCTTGCCGATGTTGAATTGAGTTTTGAGTTGAGCCTCGACCACATAAGGCAAATCGGCGGCAATATACCATTTGGAATTACAAGTTACGGCAGGCTCCCGCTTATGATTACCCGAAACTGTCCTAACCACAGCATTGGCAAAACTTGTGCCGACTGTAACGGCAAGGGGTATTTAATTGACCGCAAGGGTATATCGTTCCCGTTTGCGTGTGACGGGGTTGCTACACAAATATTTAACAGTTTGCCAACTCTACTTGCCGAGAATTTGGAACATCTTTCATTGGTTGATTTTGAAATATATAGTATGACCGACTTTGATGAATTTCAAAAAAATTCGCAGTCACGCATTGAATTACTTAGGAATACTATAAATAGTACAAAAGTTACAAACGGACTGTATCACCGTGGCTTTAAGTAAAATATAATTAGTAAAATAACAGAGGATATTAAAATGGAGAATTTACTTATTAAAAAAATTAACCCTAATGCTACAATTCCGACTTATGCAACGGCTGGTTCTGCCGGACTTGACCTGTATGCTTGTATTGATGAGCCTGTAACGATTGAGCCGAACAAGTCGCATTTATTCGGCACAGGTTTGGCTATTGCTTTGCCAAACAACGAATATGTTGCACTGATTTATGCACGAAGCGGTTTGAGTGTCAAGCACGGTTTGATACCTAAAAACTGTGTCGGCGTAATTGATAGCGACTATCGTGGTGAGTTGTGCGTTTGTCTGCAAAACACCTCCGACAAACCTTATACCGTTGCCCCAAATGATAGAATAGCACAAATGGTAATCAGTTTTAGTCCACGATTGAACATTGTCGAGGCCGATACTCTTGATACAACTGACAGAGCCAATGGCGGTTTTGGGTCAAGTGGAATGTGAAAAAATTGTTGACAAAATTATTCTTTTGATGTAGAATATTATAAACTTAATATACTTATTTAAGATAACTTTCAGGGCAGAGTGAAATTCTCTACCGGTGGTAAAGTCCACGAGCAATATTACTTGCTGATTTGGTGAAATTCCAAAACCGACGGTTAAAGTCCGGATGGAAGAAAGAATTTGTATCTTTATTTATTTTACCGTACATTTTATGCCCTGTTATATTTATAGCAGGGCATTTCCATTATTGTAAATAGTTCTGTTATTAATTTTATTTTGGAGGTCATTATGTCAATTAAAACACAAAGTGTAAACAAAACTGCCAAAATTACAATTATAGCAATACTCGGGTCACTGTCAGCTATACTTATGTTCTTTGAAATTCCGTTGCCGTTCATAGCACCCGACTTTTACAAACTCGACTTTTCGGAACTCCCTGTTTTAATCGGTGGGTTTTGCTTTGGACCGTTAACGGCACTTATTATTGAAGTTGTAAAAATATTACTCATACTTGTACTAAAAGGTACAATAACTATGGGCGTCGGCGAATTGGCGAACCTTGCCATTGGTTGCTCGTTTGTAATACCGGCAACATTAATTTACAAATACAAGCGAACGAAGTTTGGTGCTGTGGTCGGTATGGTTGTCGGCACATTTTGTATGACGGCATTTGGGGCTTTGGCTAATGGTATTGTGCTTTTGCCTACTTATGCAGCCGCCTTTAATATGGATATTGGGGCGATTGTCGATATGGGCAAGAGCATACACAAATCTATTGATAGTATCTTTAAATTCTGTTTGCTAACTGTTGCACCGTTTAATTTTTTCAAAGGTACTGTTACCTCAATTATAACATATATAGTTTATAAACCGCTTTCAAAACTTATAAATAATAAATTTTCGACAAATTAGTT
>CAZZHP010000095.1:0-3613 GCA_964653925.1 uncultured Eubacteriales bacterium
TTTGGGGGTTCATATTCTGGCTCTTGTCATTTACAGTCCTGCGGACAAAGTACTTCGGGCGTGACAGTTATACTGATGGTGCAATCACCACCGCATCGCTTATACTTTATGTAATGATAGTATCCGCTACGGACAATACTATGAACTACCAACTTTTTAACACGGCGGTCGCCGTAATAACCATAGGTCATGGTTTTGATAAAAGGGTTGAGGCGGAGCGTGAGCGTATTTTCGGGAAGTATATTCCTGAGGAACAACAGGGGTATTTTAAGGGTAAAAAGGACAGTCTAAATACAATGGAGGTTCTGTATGAAAATTCTTTTGGTAAATAAATTTCTATACCCTCGGGGCGGTGCGGAGACATATATGTTAAAACTCGGGGAGTCACTTAAAAAGCACGGGCATACGGTGGAATACTTCGGTATGTATGATGAAAAAAACACGGTCGGCAACACCCAAAATTTAAGCACCTTTAATATAGATTTCCATTCCGGCACATTAAAGAGGTTTATATATCCGTTTAAGATTATCTACTCCCGTGAGGCAAAGCATAAGTTGGCGGTGCTTATTAAAAAATTTAAACCGGATATTATACACCTTAACAACATAAATTTTCAGCTTACACCGTCAGTCATTGATATAGCATCAGACTTGGGAGTGCCAATTGTATGGACAATGCACGACTACCAGAGCGTGTGTCCAAACCACCTGCTCTACCGCCCATCTGATAGTGTTATCTGTGAGGAGTGCATAAACAAAAGTCGCATGAACTGTGTCAAACACAAGTGCATTCATAATTCCCGTATTAAAAGTGTAATCGGTGCGGTCGAAGGCTTTTTGTATTCAAAGAGAAAAACATATAAAAAGGTAGATTGCTTTATCTGCCCGAGCAAGTTTATGCAGAGCATTCTTTTGAAAAAAGAGGACATTTTTGGTGGTAAAACCGAGGTTATACGGAATTTTACCGAAATTGCACCCTTAGATAAATTTGATATAAATGAAAAATTAGAGAACAAATATGTAGTCTTTGCCGGAAGATTTTTTCTCGAAAAAGGAATTTCCCTAATTGCAGATGCGGCAAGACTTTTGCCCGATGTAAAGTTTGTCATAGCGGGTAGCGGACCGGAACAACACATTTTGGAGGGCATTAAAAATGTTCACCTCACAGGCTTTTTGACCGGTGATAAATTAAAAAACACCATAGCCGGTGCGTGTGCAACGCTTGTTCCATCAGTGTGCTATGAAAACTGCCCTTTGAGCATACTTGAATCACAGTCGCTCGGAACACCTATTATAACTGCTAACATCGGTGGTATGGCTGAACTTGTAGAAGACGGCGTTGATGGCATTAGGATCAAAGAACTTTCGGCAGAGGCTCTTGCACAGGCAATAAAAACCATTTTGTCCAATGATGAACTGATTAAAACTATGAGTGAAAATTGCATAAATAAGCGTAAAACAATGATGACCTTAGATAGTTATACCGATAAGATAGAACAGATTTACAAAAAATTGATTGGAGGAAAAAATAATGCCGGAAGTCAGTGTAATCATTCCCGTATATAATACTGAAAAATATGTGGAGGAATGTGTAAATTCCGTAAAGGAACAAACTCTTTCCGATATCGAAATTATCCTCATTGATGACGGCTCAACCGACTCATCACCCGATATTCTGACACATCTCGCCACCCAAGATAATCGTATACGAATTTTTCGAAGAGAAAACGGCGGTGCGGGACTTGCACGCAACATAGGAATTAAAAATGCTGTCGGAGATTACATATCCTTTGTAGATTCAGATGATTTTATAGATAAAAAAATGCTGGAAACCCTTGTCCGTGTGGCAAAGGAAAACAATGCCGACATGGTGATGACGGGTATACGCCATATAGGTGGTATTGTCTTTGGCGGTGAAGATGTCGTTAAGTTTGATTTTAAGGAAAAGACAATTTTTGACGGGAATGACGGTATGCAGAAACTTGTTCTCGGAACAGTGGGTGCTCTCGCCTGTGAGGCGGATGACTCCCGTTACGGCTACTCCTCCTGCAAAAACATTTACAGAAAAAGCGTTATAGACCAAAACAACATTCGGTTTTGCTCCGAAAGAGAATTTGCCTCTGAGGATATGCTGTTTCTGATAGACTTCATATTTTGTGCAAAATGTGCTGTGGGTATTCCCGAAGTTATGTATTTTTACCGGAGAAACGAGGGCTCATCATCTAAGAGTTACAAGGTCGGTCGTTTTGAACACTCCAAAATACTGATTGCCGAGGTAAAAAGGCGACTGAGTAATAAAATTGCACCGGAGGTATTTGCACCGTACTGCAACAGGCAATTACAAGCCTATGCCAGAGTTGCTCTGTCACAAGAAATAATGCACCCGTGCAAGAGTAGAAGCGAAAAACGGCAACAGGCACGGAACATCAAAGATATTTTAAACGATGATGAACTTCGCACAGCACTCAATGGCACATGGTGGCTGAGGCTCCCCAAGATGCAGGCGATTTTCGCTCTTTGTATGAAACTTCGTTTTGGTTTTGCCCTTCGGATATTGGTTAAAATGCGAGAGAAATTTTAAGGAAGAAAAAATATGCGTTTTTCAGTTATTGTCCCTGTATATAATGTAGAAGAATATCTTGCCGAGTGCATAGACAGTGTGCTATGTCAAAGTTTTAAAGATTTTGAACTTATTATTGTAGATGATGGCTCACCCGACAACTGTGGTAAAATCTGCGATGAGTATGCCACAAAAGACAACCGTATAACCGTTATCCACAAGGAGAACGGCGGACTGGTCAGTGCAAGAAAGGCAGGCATCAGGCTTGCCGTGGGCGAATATGTAATAAACCTTGACAGTGATGACAAGGTTTCGCCCGATATGCTTAGGCAAGCAAATGAAATAATAGAAAAATACAGCCCTGATTTAATTAGTTTTGCGATAGAGTTTTTTGATAAAACCTCATCTTATACTACTTTTGAGGGTGTCCCTGTCGGCTTGTATTCAAAAATCGACATAAGGAGCAAAATATACCCCAAAATGCTTATGGCGGAAAATATGGAACATACATTTTATTATCTATGTGCCAAAGTCATAAGGCGAGAAATTTTAATAAAGCCTCAGCTTGCGGTGGATAATGCAATTTCTCTCGGTGAAGATGTGAGTTGCCTTATGCAAGTGTATCCCCTTTGCGAGAGGGTTTATGTTTCCGATTACACAGCATATCTTTGCAGATGTCGCCCCTGTTCTGATTCACGTTCGTTTAAATCAGTGCAGTTCAGCCAACTGAAAGCCGGAGTAAGGCTACTTGAACGGCTGAATACGGACTGTGCTGACTTTGAGGAACAGATAGACCGTTACACTGCGTTCATCTGTTTTGGACTTTTGAACGCTGCCACACCCCCGCACAACAAAAAGTATCTTGATTTGATAGAATATGAAATCTTATCCGAGCCACTTTTTCCGCATATTAAAAGGGCATACTTTAAGAAAATCAGTGTAAAAATGCGTATTGTGTACCGGTTGATGAAAATGAGGCAAATTCGGCTGGCGTATTCATTTTTGAAAATCTGCAATTTTTTGAAAGGAAGATAACAATGGCACTTATAAAAC
>CAZZHP010000096.1:0-3605 GCA_964653925.1 uncultured Eubacteriales bacterium
CATAACGGCTTTACGGCCGTCGGTCTTGTCAACATTTTTGAGTGCGTCTGCTATGCTCGATGCCTCTGTATATAGATATACATATTTCAGACTGCCCTCCTCCTCGCCGACCTCTATTGTAGATATACAGAAACTATACAAGTCCCCGTCAAAAGGTTCGACACTTATACCGCTGATAAACAGTTTATCTTGTGGCTGGTTTCGCTCGGATACGCTTAGTGCCAACATCATAGCCACTATAATAACAAATGGAATAATCTTTCTCATAACTGACTCCATATTTACAAATTTATTGTGATTTACTCCGACAGAGCGTCTTTGGCTTGGAGGCAATAAAACATAGTATAACTGACAAAATGCTTAATATCGCCATAAGGTAAATTGTAAATCTGCTCTTAAAATCAATTAACTTGTATTCGGCCGCAACATACAGCACATAAGCAATAACAAAGACTACTATTGCTAACCTGCCGTTTTGCTTATCATCATGCGGAGTTTTACCGCATAAGTGTATACAAGCGTTGAGCGGTATGGTTATAGCACAAAGAGCGAATATAGATATTATAAATATCCACAAACCGCTGACCGACTCCAAAATATTAAGCTGAGATGACCTAAACAGTGTATATATCGGATATGCCTGTGTATAGGCGTATTTGCCGATAAACAAAAACATTACAAGTAAAAATACAAGTTGTGTTAACAGTAGGGCTATTGGTGCTAATATCAAGCCCTTTTTCTTATTCCGTATCGGCGAACTTGAATTATCTACAAATAGTACAGGAAACACAAAGTTAATAGATATATACAGTGCAACCGTTAGCGGTAAATCTTTATCTACAAAGTCAATACCTTTTAATCTTGTAAAATCTACCTGCTGAAAGGTATTTATAATAAACAACACAAATGTTATAACTGATATCATTATAAATATAACCGAGGTTGCTGTAAGTCCCCTTATGCCCTTGTATGCTGCATAGGCTGAAATACCAAGCATAACAGCGGATACAAAGTATTTGGAACTATCCGACCTAATTGCCAACACGAACAAATCAGCAAATAACTGCGTAAACCTAACCGCACTTAACAGCAAAAAGATAATTAATATTAACCTGATAATTAAACTTAAAGCGTCTTTTGTAATTGTTAACTTGCGGTTTATCGAGCAAAACAACAGTAAAATCTGCACGCCTGTCAAGAATATTATTATACATACCGACCAAGTACCGAACATTGATAACAACTCTCCGCCCATAACCATAAACGGAAACATCAAGTACAGATACAAAAGCATCAGAAACTCGTTAGTCTTAAAGTGTGGCACGCTATTCATTTTCTGCCCCCTGTAAAAAATCTTGTACCATTATAGGTCCATCTGATAAACTCCTCCAATTAGCACGGATAAAGACATCTTTCATACCTTTTGCGGAAAAAGGTGCAATAGGTGATAAGAACGCTATACCAAAACTTGTCTTTGAGCATAGTTCTACTATCAGCACAAAAAAGCCTATTGCTATCCCCCATATACCAAATATACCGCCAAGCAATATAAACACTAACCTAAGTATAGTACACGGAGAATATAAGTCAGGAACCGCTATACTGCAAACTGCCGACATGGCCACTATAAGCAAGGTCGGAGCACCGATTATACCTGCACCGACGGCTGCATCACCAATTACCAAGCCACCGACTATACCAACAGTCTGTGTAAGCAACCTTGGTGACCTTAGCCCTGCCTCTCGGGTTATCTCGTATATAAAATACATCAGTATGACCTCTATCATAACCGGCAACGGCGTTCGCCTTATTGATGAAATTATATTGCCGAGCAACTGTAATGGTATTAACTGTGGGTAATACGCAAGCACAGCGACAAAGATTGCTGGCAGTAATATTGCTATTACAAACGAAAAATACTTTAATATCCTTACAAAGCCCGAATAGTACGGCCTGTTAGTGTAATCGTCAAAACTTTGGAAATTCTCTACAAATAATCGTGGCACTATCAGCACAGCGGGTGAGCCATCTACTATAATTGCTATCCTACCCTCGTTAATTTTGCCGGCGGCAGTATCAGGTCGCTCGGTTACACCTACACCCGAAAAAAGTTTGTTTGACCTGTTATCCTCTAAATATGTTACAAGATAACCCGAACCGAGCAAATTCCTGAGGTTGCATTTTTTGAGCCTGTTTTTTAAAGTATCTAATATATCTTTGGATACCTTTGACTTACGGTAACAGATAACAATATTTGTCTTGACCTCACTACCAATAGCCATACTCTCAAACACCAAGTCTGTTGTCTTTAACCGACGACGCAACAAACCCATATTTGGTTTAATCGGTTCAATAAAGCCCTCTCTTGAACCACGCTGGGAACTCTCGTTATTAGGCTCATCAACAGAGCGGTATTTGTATCCTTGTACACCTACGCAGAGTCCTGTCTCGACTCCGTCAAAAAGCACAAGTGCAAAACCTGACATCAATTTGTGTAAAAGAGGTTCAAAATCAGTACTTCCGCTTATATCCGAACCACTCAGTATATGACCGTATACAAAGTCAAAAAGTTGTTTGCCATCGAGTTTTTCGTATTCCTCTTTATTAGTAAAATTAAAGATAGGGTTTAAAATTAAACTTGCGACATCTGCACTATCGACCATACCCTCAAGAGTGTAAACCGCAAACTTGGTCTTTGCTTTATTAGGAAAAACCATTCGCCTCAGTGTCAGGTCGGAGGAGTTGCTGAACTTATTATTTATAAAATCAATATTATCAACGATATTTGTGTACATATATTTATCACTCTCTAAAATTTTGTAAATTTTCCTATAAATTACTATCTCATAAAAATCGCAATTTATACTAAAAATGAATAAATTTTAAATTTATACTAAAAATAACTGCGGTGATAAATATGATAATATCTGTAATAAGAACAATTCTGCTTTATATATTTATAATAATAGCTATACGACTTATGGGCAAACGGCAAATAAGCGATATGCAAACCTCCGAATTAGTAATTACCCTGATAATATCGGATATAGCGGTAATTCCTATGCAGGATAACTCTATCCCTATGTTAACAGGCATTGTACCGATGCTTGTGTTAGTTGCCATAGAAATATTTTTGAGTGTAATAATGCTAAAAAGTACAGGCATAAGAAAAATAATCTGTGGCAAGCCTATTGTCATAATCAAAAACGGCGTTTTATTGCAAAGTGCTATGCGTAAACTGAGGTTATCGACTGAGGACTTGTTTGCACAATTACGAATGCAACAAATATTTTCACTTGATGATATAGACTATTGCATAGCCGAAACTAACGGCCAGATAAGTATATTGTTAAAGTCGCAAAAACAAGCGTTAACATTGGGTGATGTAAAGAAAGATGCTGACAAACAGCCGAGCGTATTGCAGGCAGTAGTTGTAAACGATGGGGTCTTGCTTGAAGATTCTATTAAAATTTGCAATTTAACCAAAAACGATATTATGCAAGAAGTCGTTAAATCAAAAATTGCGTTAAAGGATATCTTTATAATGACTGCAACTACAACAGGTGAATACAGCATAATCAAGAGAGAGGCTTAAAATGAAACGA
>CAZZHP010000097.1:0-3603 GCA_964653925.1 uncultured Eubacteriales bacterium
CGTAGGTTTCAACATTGTTAAGGATAGTTGGCTTGCCAAAAAGTCCCTTAACTGCTGGGAATGGTGGGCGTGGACGAGGCTCACCTCTGTGTCCCTCGATAGATGTCATAAGTGCTGTTTCTTCACCGCATACGAATGCACCTGCACCGAGTCTTACTTCGAGGTCAAACTCAAAGTCTGTGCCAAAAATATTTTTACCGAGTAAGCCGTATTCCCTTGCTTGGTCGATAGCAATTTGTAAACGGTTAACGGCGATTGGGTACTCTGCACGAATGTAGATATAACCCTTTGTAGCACCGATAGCAAAGGCAGCTATAGCCATAGCCTCGATAACTGTGTGTGGGTCGCCTTCGAGGATAGAACGATCCATAAATGCACCTGGGTCGCCCTCATCGGCATTACAGCAAACATACTTTTGGTCTGCTTGGTTAGCAGCAGCAAATTGCCACTTTAAACCTGTTGGGAAGCCACCGCCTCCTCTGCCACGCAAGCCTGAATCTTTCATTACATCTATAACTTCTTGCGGGGTCATAGTTGTAACTACTTTTTCAAGAGCCTTGTAGCCATTCCTTGCAATATATTCATCAATAACTTCTGGGTTGATTACACCGCAGTTACGCAACGCAACACGCTTTTGCTTTGCGTAGAAGTCTGTTTGTTTGAGTGATTTGATACCCTCATCTGTAACAGTTTCTTGGAATAATAATTCCTTAACAACATTACCGTTTACAAGGTGTTCCTCGATAATTCTTGGAATATCCTCAACTTTAACCATACTATAAAAACTACCCTCTGGGTAAACAATCATAATTGGACCGAGTGCACAAAGACCAAAACAACCAGTACGAACAACATTAACTTCTTCTGCAAGGCCATTCTTAGCAATTTCTTCGTTAAGTTTTTCGATGATTGCTTCACTGTTTGAAGAAGTACAACCTGTACCACCGCAAACAAGCACAGTATAACGATATTTATCGTCACCTGCTATTTTTTTATCAAGACGCTTACTCATGTGAACTTGCAAGTTATCTCTAATAGCTTGTAATTCAGCTAATGACTTCATTGTCATTACACCTCCGTAATTATTTTTTGTTTAAATAAACAAAATTATTGTGTCCATCTACATCTATGTATGGACAAATCTGTTTTTGTAAATCTATTAGATACAGGGAACTGCAAACAGATTACAATTATTCCATATCCATATATTTTTTGATAATGCCATCAATATCTTCCGGTACAAGACGGCCATAAACATCATCGTTTACGGTCAATACCGGTGCAAGACCGCAAGCACCGATACAACGGCAAGCTGTCAAAGAGAATTTGCCATCAGCTGTACATTCCTCAGCCTCAATGCCAAGAATTTGTGTAATCTTATCAACAAGAGCACCCGAACCCTTAACATAGCAAGCCGTACCAAGACATACAGATATATTATACTTACCCTTTGGTGAAAGTGAAAATTGTGAATAGAATGTAGAAACACCATAAACTTCCTCAAAAGGAACATTCAAGCCATCTGCAATCATAATTTGCACTTCTTGTGGAAGGTAGCCATAGATATCCTGTGCCTTTTGAAGTACAGGCATAACCGCCCCTGGGACATCTTTGTGTTCGGCGATTACTTCTTTAAGCATTGCCTCTTGCTCAGGAGTACCGTTGAATGGAATAGAGCTAATTTTCTTTTGCATCTTTTTTCCTCCTTATTTAATCTAAAATGTTCATAATAGAAACATACATACTTAATTAAGTACATACGGTTACACATATAGTATAACATATAATTCAATTATTGTCTATACAAAAAACATCATAATCTCAAAAATATTTTCATTTTTTTATTTTTTTCAATTTTTTACAACGGCAGGTTTTTCGGGCTTATTGGACTCTTTATTCTTGTTATATTTATTGACCATATCCTCCGCCCATTTAATATCTATTTTCAAATAATCTCGTTTATACTTTGCATTAATTGCAATATCGTGTACAACCCTCAATGCCTTGGCGTATAGTTCAAGTCTGGCACTTTGCAGGTAAGGTTTTTTGTCGTTGCCTATAAAAAAGGTAAAGCCTATGGTGTTGTTGGCGGCATCGTAAATTGATAAATACCCCTTGTCTATGCCGTTTATGTTCATCTTTTCGGCAAGTACCCTTGCCACTGCATATTTAGATATTTCTACTGCCATATCATCAAGCGAATTTTCAAGGCAATATATTTTTTCTTTTAAGGAATTATAGTCAGGCACAACCCTACGGGTTATATGGTCGAGGTCCTTGTATGTATCTTCAAGATAAGCATAGGCTAAACGGCTTTTGTCAAAGTCGGGCTTGTAGCAGATAATAAACTTTCTCTTTAAATCTGTATATACTAACGGGTAAGAAATACAGATATTTTCCCCGCAATTAGTGCAACCTATTTTGAAAATTTCGCTACTTAAAATATCCTTGTGCAACCTGCGGTCATCTGGCATAGTTATAGAGGTATAGAGTTTTGATTTGTTTAATTGCAAACAATTAGGACAGCAGATTTCTTTTTCTTCGTAAATAGCCATTTTTTAACACTCCTGACAAAATTAACATTTCTAATATAAAGTATGTATCTTAGTCGGTGATAATTTTGTCACTATTTGTAAATCTAATGTGTAAATTTTTTAAAAATTATCTTGATTTTATCAATAATATGTGAGATAATAATAATATAAAACTATATATTATAGGAGTGAGTTTTATGACAGACTTTTTGAAGAATTTTAAAAATAGTGTTTCTATAGTTGCCGATACAATATCAAGTACATTTATAGATGCAACTACCCGTATTGTAGACAGCAACAAAACTAACGCACAGCTTATTAGATTGAGGGCTTTTATCAAGACCGAAACCGAGATTTTAAACAGGGCTTATATCCAACTTGGCAGGTATTATTTTGAAAATCAGGATAGCATAAATACCGAAGATATTAAGGACATCTTGGAGATAATTCAAAATTCCAAGTCAAGAATAGAAAAAGCACAAAATTTATATGCCTCTGTTTATAATAGCAGTAAAGCGAACAAAGCTAAACAGAACAGCACAACAGTTGCAGAGCCAGAACCAGCCAAAGAGGTTAAGACACAAACGGCTATTGACAGCAAAATTTTGGATAATGACGAGCAGGTTTCTGCACAAATTATTGATGATACAGCAGAATTTTTGCAACCTGCAACAGATATTGCAACTGAAAGTTATACAGATGATACCGAAAGTATCGAGGATAATGAGTTTACCGATGACACCGAATTAACCGATGACATTGATAACGAAACAACAGAGATAGACAACTCCCTTGACTATGATGAGGTTGACTATACACCTGATGTGGAAAATGATGACAATGATACTAACGATGATTTTTTAAACGATAACAGCAATCAAAGGACACTATCCGAAGATTACGAATCACAACCAGACAACGAAGATATTTTCTAACCTTAAATAAAACTTGAAAAAAGAAGTTACTGCGATTAAGCAATAACTTCTTTTTAATGCGACTAAACCGATAAGCCGAGTTCTGTCGTGAACGGTCATCTATCTTGGCGTTGTGTTACCACTAACGCTCAGTG
>CAZZHP010000098.1:0-3553 GCA_964653925.1 uncultured Eubacteriales bacterium
AGAACGATATACCTATACCTATGGAATCGCTAAAATCGTGGATAGCATCTGACAGAACTGCGTAAGAATTTGTAAGCATTGCACCTATAAATTCAAGAATTGAAAATATAAAATTTAAAACAAAGGTCAAAAAGATATTTCTCTCGTACCTGCTATAATCACGCAAACGCCTTTTCACCGCACCAACCCCTTTATATAATATAGTTCATTATATTCTCGATGTCGGTAAATGACAGCATTATTTGCGTTTTTGTAAAAATTAATAATTCCTGATTAGTGATACAACTATACCAAGTACAACAACATTATCAACGATAATCGGTGAGTAATTGCTGTTTTCGGGTTGTAGTCTATAATGGCCGTTCTCTTTAAAAAACCGCTTAACAGTCGCCTCGTCATCAATCATAGCAACAACTATCTGACCGTTATCGGCGGTAGGTGTGCTATTGACTATAAGTATATCCCCGTCCAAAATGCCTGCATCAACCATACTGTCACCCGATACACGCAGACCGAACAATTCCCTGCCACGCCTTAACGAGTCGCTTATAGGCACATAGAAATCTATATTCTGGGTTGCAAGTATAGGGACACCGGCGGCAACTCTGCCAAGCACAGGGACTTGCGTACTGCCCTCCTCCGATGGCAACTGAATACATCTGTTAAGTCCTGCCTTACGCTCGATGAGTCCGAGTTTCTCCAAATTTTTTAAATGCAAATGCACAGTAGATGTTGATTTAAGTCCTGTTGCGTTGCATATCTCCCTAACTGACGGCACTATACCCTCACGCTTACATTTTATTATATAATCATAGACTTTCTGTTGACTTTTTTTGAGGGGTATCATAAAAATCTCCTATCTAAAATAAATCTCCTGATAATAAACATCAACAATTTTACAAGTATATTATATCATATTAAATGCAAAAAATCAAACATTTGTTTTAAAAAATGAAATTTTCTATTAAAAGATATTGCCAAATCTATTGAAAATTATTGCAGTTTATGGTATCATAAGATAGATAATACTTATACATTAAAGTATTAAAATATATGGGGGTTAGACTATGAAAATCATTAACAAATTCAGACAGGGCAGAGCGGTGTTATCGTTTGAGGTGTTCCCACCTAAAAAGGATATGCCACACGAGGTTATTTACAACACTTTGGAGGAACTTGCCAAGTTATCACCTGACTTTATCAGTGTAACTTACGGTTCGGGCGGTAGCAACCCTGGGATAACCTGTGAGGTTGTCTCAAAAATTATTCACGAGCATAATATTGACGCTTTGGCACATATTACTTGTATAAACAGTACAAAAGAACAAGTTAAGACTGTGCTTGATAACTTTGCCGCAAACGGCATTGAGAATGTCCTTGCTCTGCGTGGCGACAGGATACCTAATGTAGAGCCTAAGAACGACTTTAAATATTCAAGCGAACTTACACAGTTTATTAAACAAAACTCAAATTTCAGCGTTGCGGGTGCTTGTTATCCGGAAACTCACTGTGATAGTGCCAGTGTTGCTGATGATATCTTAAACTTAAAGCACAAGATTGATGCAGGTGCAGAGAACTTAATAACACAACTCTTTTTTGACAATTCCGCTTTTTATGCTTTTCGTGAGCGTTGTGCCTGTGCGTCTATCAGTGTGCCTATCTCTGCCGGCATTATGCCTGTAACCAACAAAAAACAAATTGAGCGTATGGTGTCGATGTGCGGTGCGAGTTTGCCTGCTAAATTTACAAAAATTATGCAGAAATACGGCGATAACCCAGAGGCATTGTGCGATGCGGGTATTGCCTATGCTATCGAGCAAATAGTTGATTTGCTTGCAAATGATGTAGACGGTATTCACATTTATACAATGAACAACTCCTCACTTGCTAAACAAATTTATTATGCGGTTAATAAATTGTTATAATTTATGATAGAGATACACAGTATCAATAAATCAGAGGCCCTGCGTTATCTTGGCAAGGGCAAAAATGTCCAACCTACCGAGCAGATACTCAGCCTTGTAGATATTTGTGAGCAAGAACTTTTGTCCGCAATTACACCGAAATTTGTATATAAAAAGATTGACTTGCCGAATAATAATATTATGTCGGGTAAAGATATAGAGGCTCACCTGCAAGGTTGCGAATGTGCAATACTTATGTGTGCTACACTTGGTAATAATGTTGACAAGCTTATAAGGCTTAACAGCATCAATGCTATTGATAAGGCGTTAATTATAGACGCACTTGCAAGTGCTTGTATAGAGCAGGTTTGTGATAAGGTAGAAGAAATTATCAAAACAGAATATAGCGAATATAATTTAACTTGGAGGTTCTCTTGCGGTTACGGTGATTATCCGCTTGAAATGCAGAGTGTATTTATAAATTTGCTCGATGCTCCACGAAAAATCGGACTTTGCACAAACCAAAGTTATACATTAGAGCCTACCAAATCTGTAACTGCTATTATTGGACTTTCTAAAAATTCTATCCCAAAACACAAGCATAGTTGTTTGTCCTGTAATATGGCTGATACTTGCAAGTACCGCAAAGGAGGACTGCATTGTGGTTTTTAATGACCTTATACAAAGCAATAACATAATAATCTTGGATGGTGCTATGGGTACTATGCTACAAAAAAGTGGCTTAAAAACAGGCGAAATTCCTGAACTGTACTCCGTAACCCACCCAGAAATTATAACCGACATACATCGGCAATATATAGGAGCCGGTGCAAATATAATCTACACTAATACTTTTGGTGCTAATTCTTATAAAATTCAAAATTGTAGCAGTTCTGTTAAGGGGATAATCGAGGCATCTGTCCAGAATGCCATAAACGCACGCAATGCCGAGGACAGCGACACGCTTATTGCACTTGATGTCGGCCCTATCGGCAAACTTATCGAGCCATCGGGTTCTATGACCTTTGAACAGGCTTATGATTATTTTACGGAAATTGTTACCGCATCGGATAAATATGATATTGTTGTGCTTGAAACTATGTCAGATTTGTATGAATTAAAGGCAGGCATACTCGCTGTTAAGGAGAATACCGATAAGCCTGTAATTTGCACCATGAGTTTTGAGAGCAACGGCAGAACATTTACAGGTTGTCTGCCATCTGCTATGGCTATAACTCTGTCATCTCTCGGAGTTGATGCAATAGGCATAAACTGCTCGCTCGGCCCTGATGAAATGGAGAATTTAATCGCAGAAATTTCTCAAACCACCGACTTGCCTATAATTATCAAGCCAAATGCCGGTATGCCTAACCCAGCCGATGGCACTTATAATATAGATGAAACCCACTTTGCCGATGCAATAGAGAGATTGCTCCCTTACGGTATAAAGTTTATTGGTGGCTGTTGTGGCACAACTCCTGATTATATAGCAGAAATTTCCGATAGATTTAGAAATACCGAATACACAACAAGGACTGTAAAATCTACTCCGAGGTTATGCAGTGCATCAAGGGCGATAGTCCTCGATAAGCCATATATGATAGGCGAACGCATAAATCCAACAGGCAAAAAACTGCTTAAACAAGCCC
>CAZZHP010000099.1:0-3531 GCA_964653925.1 uncultured Eubacteriales bacterium
TGTGTAATAATAATCTGTTCCTTGAGTAAAGTTTGCGAACTTCTTTGATAAACCTGTAACAGTTGCAGTTGCTAATTTAGTGTTAGCAGATTTAATTGTAAAATTATCCTCAGCAATTTGAGTACTTCCACCAACATTAAATGTAATCAGTTGTTCACCGAGTTTACGGTCACCGGAGAGTGAGTAAACGCTGACAATGGCAGAACCGTTACCAACTGTTGTAACTGCACCTGTCTGTGAAACTGTCACAACATTTGTATTGCTTGATTCGTAGGTAACTACGCCACCTGCATTTGAGATGTTGTTACTACCGACAACAGCATTATCTGTAACTGTTATATCACTTGATTGCATATTTGAATATGCGATACCTGTATTGATACCGGCATCATATGTATTGCCTGAAATAATTACATTTTTACAGCCATTAAACTTGTAAGCCTTATTAGAAAGTGATGAACCTGTCGCACTTGCAGTAATTGCAGCACTTTCACCTACATTAAGGCTTGTTTTGTTAGCGGCCGCTGTAACATTTACATTAGGTGTTAACCTGTAAATCTTGTTATTTTTAAATGTAAGGTCTTTAACGCTCTTTGCATCAAGAACAGTTAAATTGTCTGTAAAGAAAACATTGCCCTCTATTGTTATATTGGAATGGACTGTCTTATCGGTAGAAACAACAGGGTTAGTCGGTTCGATAAAGATTGCTTGGGCTTTGCCTCTTGTAAATGTATTATTCCTGATAGTTACATTTCTGCAATTACCTGATTCGTACCAACTTTGAGCATCATCGGAGATATAGATACCTGCCATACCCATACCATCAAAGAAGTTGTTCTCGATAACTACCTCGCCCCTTGTAGTACAAAGGATACCACGGGTAGGGTTTTCTCTAAAAATATTATCGTGAATGTGTACATTCGGAGTATATGTAATATTCTCTACAACATGCTTGTTTACTTCGACTTCGCTTGGAATGTCTCTATCAAGTGTAAGGATAATGTCAGTGAGACTGCCTGAACCTTCGCCTACAACACCGCCCTTGCCGTCAGGGCCATCAACAGCGGTAATTGTTGCAACAGAATTTTCTACCGGCAACAAATTGCTCTTGACAAAAAACTCAACTTGGTCGCCTACAAAGTAATTTTGGAAGCCTGCTGTTTCGTTATGCATAAACCTAACTTTGACTTTGTTTGATGCAACTTTCTCTACAACCTGCAAGAATGTTCCGTGAATATTGATAGGGTCATCATGAGGATTTGAAAAATAACAGTTGCCAATATCAATTAAGCCCTTGCAACCGGAAACCTGTACAAAGTCGGCATAACTTGCTGTTGTTGTACCTGAACTTCTGTCTACTTGGAAATCAACATTGTTAAGAGTGAAGTTCTCAGATGTTTGACACACCAAACCGAAACCATGCAAAAATCTTACATTGATATTTTCCATAACAACATCTTTGCAATTACAAATAAAAATACCGCTGTGGTCTCTGACAGTAAGCCTCATCTGATACGAAAGTCCAACTTTGAGTTCAGAATTAACACTACTATGGGTAATCTGCACCCTGCCGTTGCCTAAATCTTGGATAGAACTAATATTAGAGAACATATAGTTAGTACCTGTGTTTGAGCGGTATGTCAAACCTTGTACCGAATCATATCTCTGTGTGTAAACCGGTGCATTGGTGATAGACCAATAACGCTGACCTGTATATGGGCTTATATCACTCATAAATGTTATGCTATTGCCATTTACGGAGTAATCGTAACATTCCGGTATATAGTAAACTACATTATTACCGGAGATACTCTCGACAGTAACATCAATAACAGTATGTACTTGGTAATCCATCTTGAAATTTTGGAATTTGACATTTTGACAGTTTAGTGCTACAAACGATGTCATCTTACCATGGAACATAAATAATGAATTATTACCCTCGACAGTGATGTTGTCCATATCCTCGAGCAACACACCAATAGTCTTAATTTTGTAGTTAGAATTTGTACCAACTGTGTTAGAGATATATAATTCTCTCTTAGGTGACTTGTCTGGGTAAATATCATATCTACCGGTCGGAAAGTTAATAATGACGCTCTTGCCACTATCGGAGAGTTCCTTTGCCTTTGCAATAGCAGCTTGAACAGCCTCAGCACTATCAGTTGCACCAGATGGGTCAGCACCATAATCTGTTACATCTACAATAACTGAGTTTGGGTCTTCTTCTGCACTAACTTCAAATGGTATGAATAACGATGTTATCATACAAAGTGATAAAATTAGTGAGATAATTTTCTTTTTCATTTGCAATTCTTCCTTTCGAATTAATCTTTATGCCTTAATTTCTTATTTCCTGAAATTTTATTAAAGAACATTTTTAAAGTATCCTTAAACATAAACAGCATAACTATGCTTACGGCAAAAAATGTAATTATATTTTCAATCAAACCAAGTTGTAAATAAACATAATATACAGGTATATGAATTAAAATTAAAATTGCAATTTTTAAATAATCTATTTTAATTGTGTAAGATTTATTTAAAATTATTATTCTTAGTATAATATTAATTACATAACCGAGCGAAAGTCCTATATTGGCAGCCTCTAAGCCAAAATTGCCGACAAGCAAATGGAACACCCCGACATTGACTATTGCCGCAACTACCGTTGAATAAAATATTACATTAGTCTTTTTTTCTGCACCAAAAATATTACCCAAAAAACTGCTCAATGTACTCATAGCCGTTGCGAACATATACAGCGGTACATATCTATATGCTTCGTTATAAGCACTATCGACAAAATAAGGGAATATTACATTTACAAAGGGTATTATAAGTAATTCACCGAACATCAATAATGTAACGCAATAATTAAGTGCTGTTGTATATAGTTTCGATTTATTTTCTTCTTGGTTACCTATTGAGTAAACCATCTCTTGCCAAGCAAGTGAGAAACAGTTTGCTACAATGGCTACCGCCATAGTAAACCTACCTGCAACACTGTATATGCCGTTAGCGTCAAGACCGAGTGTGTTCTTGATACCTATTTTGTTATAACTTGACAAAAACCAAAAACAAGCGGAGTTAAGGCATAAGGGTACTGAGAACTTTGCCATAGACTTAATCATTTCAAAATCAAACATCTTAAAAGAAATATTACTTATAATCTTGACCTTTAACTCCAAAATAATTAATTGGACTATCAAACCGATTATCATGGCGATATATAATGACTCTAAACGCATATTAAGCAATAGTATCATTATTATGTTTGATACAGAATTCACCAAACTGCTGACTATGCCTGACACAGCAAAAACTTGGTTATAGCCCAAACCCCTTGCCACAAATGTGTATATATTCTGTAGCATCATTAAAACGCCATAAAAGAATATAAAAACAATGCAATCTATATCCTTAACTATACCTAAGGCAACAAACAATATGGTATATATTGCAACTGAGCCGGAAAAAATCACCATACCGTTAAAAATTACTTTGTATTTATCGTTTTTGTCTGTAAAG
>CAZZHP010000100.1:0-3474 GCA_964653925.1 uncultured Eubacteriales bacterium
CTATATCGGTAGAAACGCCGTTACCGCTATAAACCTTGCCGTCAGCCATAAGCCTAATGAGTGATGAGCCAACTGCCTCTCGGCCCTTTGTTACGGCTTGAACCTGAAAGTCATCAAGTTCATAATGATGTCCTATAATCTGCTCAATAGCGTGGAATGACGCATCAATAGGGCCATCACCAATGCTTACACCACTATGCTCTACACCGTTTTTCTCCAAAGTAACTTGTGCAGTAGCGGTTATACAGTTACCGCTATTTACAACATAATTTTTAAGGTGGAAGGTTGATGGTACCTGCATAGCAGATGTCGCAACAATAGCATCAAGTTCACGGGTCGTTATGCTTTTCTTTTTGCCAATAACCCTTTGGAACTCGGCGTAAACCTTGCCGTTATCATCATCGGATAAATTATATCCAAGTGATTTTACATTATCTATAATATCAGTGATAGTACAGTTTTTGTCTAAAATTTTGCCGTCACTGTTAGTTACTGCATTGTCGGTAGCATTCTCAATTTTTTGGCAAATATTTGATAAAATGTGATGGACAACAGTAAAATCAAGGTTAGACTCTACACCTAACTGGTCGCCTTTTACACGGATAAAATCAGAAAATACATTAGCGTTTAGACCGCTATCATCGGCTGTTGTAACTACACCGTCAGCACCCGCCTTAATAGAAGCCAATACACACGCAACCGCCATACCGATAGCGTTTGACGGCTTAACAATGATTTTAATATCGCAATTTTGCTTTATTTGACTTATAATACTCGCAAAATCGTTAGGCAAATAAACGCCTGCGTCATCACAAAGTGTAACACTTTTAGCACCGTTTTGGCAGGCAGTTTTGATACATTCTATTACAAAGTCACTATCAGCCCTTGACATATCGGTTGCAACAAACTCTACATCATTACACAGGCTACTTGCCTTGTTGCAAAGTGTGGCTATTTTATCGAGCATAGCAGGTGCTTTGAGGTGGTATATATATTCCATTTGAACGGTAGATACAGGCAACACAACCTGCAAACTTGGCGATTGTGCTGATTTTACACATTCGTAAGCCAAATTCACACTATCCTCAGTAGTGCCGACAGGGATACAAACCTTGCATTTTTTTGCACTTAGTGCGACTGTACGGTAAATAACTTCGTCATCTTTATTATTTGACAAAGGTGGCAGAACAATAGCGTCAATGCCTATTTGCTCGATGTTTTTGGATATGTTTAGTTTTTCTCTAAATGTAAAATTAGCCTTTAAACTTTGTAATGTTGAGTCGTATACAGATATATTTCTCATAAAATCAAACCTCCAATTATTCTTAGTATACAATAAAAATAATAAATAAAAACCCCGCAAAGACATAAAATCTCTGCGGGGTGATTAAACAAGTTAACCACGGTACCACCCGTATTGCTAAAAAGCCACTTAACGAGTTCTAACAAACTCTTGACAGGTAACGGTGTCTGCCGAGATTTCTTACTGTTATTTCTGAAATCTTGCTCTGATACGAGGTTACAACAAGCGATATATGTTACCTTCCACCAAACGGCAACTCTCTGTGAAATATTTATGCTTGTGCTTAATATCTTCATAGCATTTAGTTTAATACATTATGGTATTATATCAATATATAATATAATACTATACTTTTTCCCAAAAGTCAAGACATTTTTTAAAATTTTGCTTTTAGTTCTATTTAAGAATTAAACACGAGGTTAGGCATAATAATCATAAAATTACACCCATAATGGCAATTAGATTTTTCTGCTTAGATTAAATTTATAAATTTAATTTCAAAAAAGTTGTAACAACTTTGCTGTTTTGTAATAGTATATAATGTAACTCACGAAAGGAGGAAAAAACAATGTGCTTTGGAAATAACAATAGCTGCTGGTGGATTATCATAATCCTTCTTCTTGTATGTAGTTGTGGCAACAATAACGGTTGCGGTTGCGGCTGCGACAACAACTGTGGCAACAATGGTTGTGGCTGCGGTTGCTAATAGATGTAACATCTGTTAGTAATTAGCCTGAGTGGTGGTGCTTAAATGTACCACCACTTTTGCTTTTGTCTAAAATTTACCCATTAATAGTACCGCCCTGCTGTTGTTGGCACTTTAATTATCAGTAAATCTATTACATTTACCTATTACATTATATATAGTTTATTTTAGGTATAACCTATGTATTATGAAATTTTCATTATTAGAAGTAAAACTATTGATTTTTTGCCGATGGTGTGATATTATAAAAATAGATACTAAAAAGAAATTAATAGGGGGAATGATACTATGAAAATTTCTAAAAAAGTTTTATCTATCCTACTTACTGTCTGTGTGTTGTTTACAGCGGTGATGGCTGTTCCTGTCAGTGCAAACCAGTTTAAGTATGGCGATGCAAACCAAGATAACTTAGTAAACTCAGTCGATGCTACACTTGTTTTGCAATATTATGCCAACATTATAAATTCTGAACAAGACAGCAATTTTTTAACATATTCCGATGTTAACGGCGACAAGATTATAAACTCGGTAGATGTAACACTTATATTACAATATTATTCTAATATAATAAGTGTATTTCCTGTTGAGTCATCTTCTGCCCCAGAAGAACCTCTACAAGAGACAACTACCCTATTGATGGAAGATTTAACTGTAACTACATCAATGCCGAATGCGGTTAGCCAAAACGGCTCTACTATCACAATCAGCGAGGGTGGGGAATATATATTGTCCGGCGAGTGGAACGGCACAATTATTGTTAATGCTCCATCGGATACAGAGGTTATACTAACCTTAAACAGAGCAAATATAACCTGTAACACAGACAATCCAATTTATATTGCGTCTGCTGATAAGGCAATAGTTAAGGCCCAAAGTGACACAACCAATACTATTACAGATGGCCGTATATCTACCAATAGCAGTACGGACTCCGGCGGTGCAATTTACTCCAAGTCGGACTTAACAATAGGCGGACAAGGCACACTAACTGTTAATTCAACCTATAATAACGGTATTCATACCAAGAAAGATTTAAAGGTTCAGAAACTTAATCTAAGTGTAACCGCTCCAAATAATGCACTCAAAGGTAACGACTCTGTCCAAATTCTATCGGGTGTAATAAATCTTACCTCTACTAATGGCGACGGTGTCAAGACAACAAATAGTAATATCTCATCAAAACAAAAACAGAGGGGTACTATCTCTATCGGAAATCAAATTGATACAACAACCTCTGTTGATGTTACAATTCTTGCCCTCAGTGATGGTATAGATGCAACTTACGATGTAAATATTTATCCAAATTCGACAGTAAAAATCGGTACTTATGGGGTTAGCGACGGTGCTGATGTTTCTACTCTTACAAATGCTGCTATCAAGGCTGACAACTCGGTGAATATTTCTGGTGGAAACTTAACGATAGCAAATATAAACAAGGCTGTATCAGCCAAAAACACAATTCAAC
>CAZZHP010000101.1:0-3468 GCA_964653925.1 uncultured Eubacteriales bacterium
AGAGAACGTGAACAAGAGTGCGGATGATGTACCCATTAAGCATATGCGTTGGGATCGTATCTCTTGGCAGATGATGCCCTCTCTCGGTGAAAGCAAAGCTCTCTTTAAATATGCGGGCAATATTTAACAATAATTTAACATATTTGCTCGTTAAAAGACCCTTACGGGTCTTTTTTTTATTATAAAACAACACTATTCTCCAAGAGTAGTAGTTGATTATATAGAATGGAGGGATTATGCCTAAATATCAAGTCTGTAGTTTATGCGGAACCGTCTTAACTGGGCCGCACAAGTATATTTTATTAAAAGATGAAAGTGACAAGTATCAAGAGTATCATTCCAAGAGATATGAGCTATGTGAGAATTGTACTCAGGATATTTATGATAAAGCCCAAGAGGTTGAAGATGCTATTAACAATGCTATGGCAGGTAACGCTAATGCCAATAGTGTAAATGTGTTAGAGTTAGATTAGAAGCGACAGTAGTTAGGGTAGTGCGAAAGCGCTACCCTCTTTTTTTATGCGGCGATCCTTGACTAAAGAGTTTAATTTTAGTATAATGTATATGAAATAAAAAATGCATAAAATAGGCTAAAAAGAGGTAAAAACTGCATAAAATGAAAATGCGGTCAGTCCAATATTAATAGTCCAAAAAAAACATTAATAGTCCAGCGTTAGTCCAAAAAATGTAGGAATAGTCCAAAAAATGTAGGAATAGTCCAAAAAATGTAGGAATAGTCCAGTAACCTTACAAGAAATATAATAACAAATAACATATAACATATAATACAAATAACATATAACATATAATACAAATAACATATATAGGGCAGTCCAATATTAATAGTCCAAAAAAAACATTAATAGTCCAGCGTTAGTCCAAAAAATGTAGGAATAGTCCAAAAAATGTAGGAATAGTCCAAAAAATGTAGGAATAGTCCAGTAACCTTACAAGAAATATAATAACAAATAACATATAACATATAATACAAATAACATATATAGGGGAAAATGTTTAAATATTAAAAAATAGAAAATAATGGGGTTAATGTTAAAATGCATAAAATGAAAATGCGGAGGTGAATAAAAATATGTCTAGATATGCAAACCAAAAACAAATTATCGTTAAAAGAGTAAATAAAAAATTAAGAAATAATTTTATTTCAATTGCACTTTCTTCTTTGGATAAAGCAGGAGTTGCATTAAGCGGTAATGCATTTAAATTATATACGTATATAGCTGGGAATAAAGATAATTATAGTTTTTATCTGTCTAGCATGGACGTTATGAAAAAAAGGGGCATGAGTAGATCAGGATATTTTTCTGCTGTTAATGAACTACAAGACAAAGGGTATTTGGTTCAACCCGATGAAACTGTTAATAACTATATCTTTTATGAAGACCCAAATCTTATACAAAAAGAAGATGAGCCGCATAACGAGAAAATCTGCGATATACTATCACAGTTGTCAATAGAAGAAAAGATAGAATTGGAAAAATTGGCGGAAAAAGAGATACTCAAACATTCTTGTAATAAACAGAAAGAGGTAGAACCATGACAGCACAACCAATCCGTTATCCAAATCAATCAAAATGTACAATTCATAGGAAAGAGGCCCCTCAAAACAGTTCTTTGTTGTTAAGTAATGATAGTTTATATGAAGCTGCAAAAAATTTAAGTTATAGCACATTTACTCTTTATATGTATTTAGTGAACAACGCAGACAAGTTTGAATTGTTTTTAAGTCCAACAGACGTTCAAGATAAAACTGGAATAAAAAAAAGTACATACCATAAAGCGTTAAAGGAATTAAAAGAAAAGCATTATTATATACAGCCAGATCCCACTGTTAACAATTGGGAATTTTATGAAACGCCGCAAGAGTAATAAGTTAAAGGTTTAGAATTACAATTATTGATAGTTGGTATAGAGTTTAAAAATATTCTGATTAAAAAATAAAATTATACACCAATAGCAAGAAAATCGTCATTAACGGGTGGGCCGCACTTCTTCTTCTTCTTCATTCTTACTATTGGTAGTAGCTAACGGCATAGCCGTTAGCTAGGCTAGTACTTGCATCCGCAAGTACTAGCTAACGGTACTAGCTTTGCTAGTACCGTTATTCTTTTTAGTTAAGTTAAGTTCGTAAAAGTTAAAAAGCCGTTATATGAGCTTATTTTGGGGTATAAGTATAGTAGTACAGGGGTAGGTTGCTAATTTTTCTCTACGGCGAAATTCAATTTTTGAAGTATTTTTTTAGCCCTCTGACCTGCGGTTTTAGTGGTGGAAAACTATGTGGAAATGTGGAAAACTCAGTTTCTCTTTTTTGTAAATTGCTAATTTTAATATAATTTTTTAGTTGGTGATATTAGTTTTATATAATGGTATAGCCGTTATATTAGCTTATTTATATTGTTATTATACTACGGTTCTCTGACCTAACGGCTTATAGGCCGTTACCTGCGGTTTTAATGGTGCCAGCGAATCTAGCACCGTTATTTCGTTTCTACGCTTAATTTAGAAATCAAGGCTCGTATAGTAGTACGGGCAATTGATTTTTTTGAATTTTTCGAGCCTCTATGGCGATTTTTGCAATTTTTGCAACGCTCTGACCGGCGGTTTTGTAAAGTGAAAAATTGAGTCTCTAATTTTTAGTTTACAAATTATATTAAGAATTGTTAAAAAGAAAAATGATTTTGAAGTTAAGGAGTGTCGTGCGGCATTTTCGTTTTGAAATAGGGGCTTCGCAGTAAAAAAAGTTTCTAGATAGTTGTTAGCTAGGTAAAGCATATATTAAAGGGACAGGAAATATGTCGGTGAAACCGATAAATCGATAAATAAACAAGAGGTATAGTTAAACTTAATAAAGCTGATAATATTTCTTTATTAAATACTTTAAAAATAATCCTAGACAATGAAAGTTTTTTAAGGTATAATAAATATATCAAAGGAGATAAGAATAAGCCTTTGATGCATATCGGTAAAAAGCCGATATGTTAGTACCTTGAAAATAATTCTAGACAGTGAAAATTTTCTATGATATAATATATTAAGTAAGTAAGGAAGACAACAAAAGGAGATTAAACCATGGAAACTAAGACTGTTAACGAGAAGTATGCCGCTACTATTGCTATTCTCAAGGGTGAGAGCGTTGAGTTCACTGTAGAAGAGGCTATTGAGTTTTTGGAAACTCGTAAGAACAAGAAGAGCAGTTCCCGCAAGGTTGATCCGGCTAAGGAAGAGTTCTATAGTGCGGTTGCCAGTGAGTTGACCGACGAGCCGCAAACGGCTAAGGAGATTGCGGAGACTATTGGTGAAAGTCCTGCGAAGGTTCGCGGTGCGCTGACGGTTCTTGTGAAGCGCGGTATTGCGGATACTTTTGAGCCTGAGAAGAAGGGCGCGCCCAAGGGGTATTGCGTAAAGTAAAATGTTTAGTTAAATTGAACTTAATGAAATTGAACTTTTTGT
>CAZZHP010000102.1:0-3455 GCA_964653925.1 uncultured Eubacteriales bacterium
TATACCAAATTGCAAACTGCACGAGAAAATTGCGATAGCGTTGCAATAGACGAAGCCTTAAAGCAACTCAAAAATACCCTCAAAAGCGAGGCAAGGGACATTCGTGATAAGTACATAGACCCGCCTAACACAACTGACTTTGCTATAATGTTTATACCGTTCGAGGGGCTTTATGCGGAGGTTGTCAATATGGGTATGGTAGAGGTTCTACAACGGGAATTTAAGGTTAATATAGCAGGTCCAAGCACAATGGCGGCATTGTTAAATTCTCTCCAAATGGGCTTCAAGACTCTTGCTGTGCAAAAGCGAAGCGTAGAGGTTTGGAAGATTTTGAGCGATGTTAAAAAAGAGTTCGACACTTTCTCTGATGTGCTTGAAAAAACACAAAGGAAATTGGACGAAACCAACACAGAACTTGATAAACTTGTGGGAGTGCGTACAAGACAAATACAAAAGAAACTTATGGCAGTGCAAAATAATAGCGATATAGAGGAGTTGCAATAAGTAATAAATATAAAATTTACAAGAATCACTATGTCTGTTGAAATACAGGCATAGTGATTTTATTTTAATATTTATGAATATTATTTGAATATTCACAAATAAATGAATATTATTTTAAAAAATATGAATTTTTTTGAAAAAAATTCAAAAAAGCACTTGATTTTTTCAAAACATAGTGATATAATAATGCCATAATAATTCAATACAATATAATTTTAAAGGAGATGCAATTATTATGAAAAAAATATTATCATTAATATTGGTTTGTGTTATGGCTATTTCATTGACAGCGTGCGGTGGTAGCGTAGCACCTAACTCAGTTTTTTCTGTTGATGATTTAGCAGGTAAAAAAATCGGCGTTCAATTAGGCACAACAGGTGATACCTATGCTTCTGATTATGAGGAAGAAGGCTCGGTTGTCGAGAGATATAACGAGGGTGCAGAGGCAGTTATGGCTCTCAAACAGGGCAAGGTTGATTGCGTTATTATTGATGAGCAACCTGCTAAGGCTTATATAAAGAATAGCGATGACTTGACTATTCTTGAGGAACCGTTTGCAGATGAAGATTACGCTATGGCTATCGCTTTGGACAACACAGCACTTTTAGATGAGTTCAACACTGCACTTGCAGAACTTAAAGCTGACGGCACACTTCAAGCAATCATTGATAATTATATAGGAGATAATGCCGGCAAAAATCCTTACACAACACCTGATGGCACAGATACAAGCAAGGGTGAGCTTGTAATGGCTACAAACGCTACCTTCCCTCCTTATGAATATTACGAGGGCGAAAAGATTGTAGGTATAGATGTTGATATAGCACAGGCTATTTGTGATAAACTTGGCTATAAACTTGTTGTAGAGGATATGAAGTTTGACTCAATTATTCCGGCTGTACAACAAGGCAAGGCTGATTTCGGTGCTGCCGGTATGACAGTTACTGAGGACAGACTTAAGAATGTAAACTTTACAGATTCTTATGTAAAATCAAAACAAGTTATTATTGTTCGCAACAAGTAATTTATTGACTAAATAATAGGTCTTAATTTAGGCAGATTTGGTTTAATCAAATCTGCCACTTGTCGCATTAAATAATATTACGAAATTTCTGGGATAGGGGAAAATAATGGTACATCTTCAAAAATTGAGTTTCACATCAAACTTTACAGATAATTTTATAAAAGACGATAGGTGGAAGTATCTGCTCAACGGTTTAGGCACTACTCTAAAAATAACACTTGGTGCTATCGTAATAGGCATTGTCTTGGGCTTTTTGATTGCTATTGTCCGTTCAAGTGCGGACAAAATGCGTAAGGCAAACTCCCACAGCAATTTTACACCATCTCTTTTCTTTAATAAAAAAATCACCTTTTCAAACTTCATTTTCTATATGGTTGATGATATATGCAAATTGTATTTGACAATTATCAGGGGTACACCTGTTGTTGTACAACTTATGATTATTTATTACTACATATTTGCAACAGTAAACATTGATAAGACCTTTACCGCTATAATTGCATTTGGTCTTAACTCGTCAGCATACATAGCCGAGATTGTCCGTTCGGGCATTATGTCTATTGACCCGGGTCAAGAGGAGGCAGGCCGTAGTTTGGGACTTAGTTATCCTAAGACTATGCTTTACATTATAGCACCGCAAGCGTTCAAGAATATCCTTCCGGCACTTGGCAACGAGTTCATCGTTCTTATCAAGGAAACATCTGTTTCCGGTTATATTGCCTTGCAAGACTTAACTAAGGGTGGCGATATTATCCGCTCCATTACATATAACCCAATGGCGTTGTTTGCGGTTGCTATTATTTACCTTGTAGTTGTTATGTTCTTCTCATGGCTTTTAACTATACTCGAAAGGAAGTTGCGTAGTAGTGAAAGATAAAAAGATAAATACAGATGTTAATTATAACAGTAACGAGCCTATCATTAGGGTTAGAGATTTGCACAAGGTTTACGCCAACGAATTGCACGCAGTAAACGGCGTCTCCACAGATATATACAGGGGCGAGGTTGTAGTTATACTCGGACCATCGGGTTCGGGTAAATCAACATTTTTGCGTTCGCTTAATTTATTAGAAAAGCCAACAAGCGGTAGTATATTCTTTGAAGGAATGGATATTACCGGCGATAATGTCGATATAAACGCTTACCGCCAAAAAATCGGTATGGTGTTCCAGCACTTTAACCTATTCCCACACATGACTGTACTTGGCAATATGACTCTTGCACCTATCAAGTTATTAGGCCTTTCTAAATCGGAGGCAGAGGCAAGAGCCTTGGAATTACTCAAAAGGGTAGGACTTGCTGACAGAGCAAACGCTTATCCATCGCAACTTTCGGGCGGACAAAAGCAGAGGGTTGCTATTGTTCGTGCTTTGTGTATGCAGACAAGCGTTATGTTGTTTGATGAACCGACCTCCGCATTAGACCCAGAGATGATTAGCGAAGTTCTTGATGTAATGAAGAACCTCGCAAAGACAGGTATGACCATGGTCGTTGTAACTCACGAGATGGGCTTTGCAAAAGAGGCGGCTAGCAGAGTTATATTTATGGACCACGGCAAAATGATTGAGGAGGCATCACCGCAGGAATTTTTCACTAATCCAAAAACTGACCGTTGCAAAGAATTTTTAAACAGCATTATTTCATAAAACTTTACATACAAAAAAGACTGTCGATTATTTGACAGTCTTTTTTGTATATTTAGTTATAATTATTTTGTTGTTCAAGACAAGCATCAATGATAAGCACAACTGCAAGTGCAGTGACGGTATCGGCAAAGTTTGCTATATCTATTTCGTAGGTGTCGCCAAACGACCACATTTTTTTGTTTATATTGGCTATAATGCCGTTTGGACTGTCTATATGGTAGTCCATAGCCCAAAAGTTACTGCTTACTTTCCAGTTAAGTCCGTTTACAACATAAGACTGC
>CAZZHP010000103.1:0-3449 GCA_964653925.1 uncultured Eubacteriales bacterium
CAATATTATTCAATATTTTTGAATGTAGGCTTTGTCCCAAAGGACGACATTATTATTCTTAATCTTGAAAAGATTTTTACAAAATGCGAAAATTGTAAATAATTTCTGTTTGCATCTTGTAATTTTAGCAAAAATTTTATATAATAGTAAATACAACAAAAATATACCTTTTATAGTTTTAAATATATTTAATAATGGAGGACTGTTTAATGAGTATTGAAAAAATATCTCAGGCAAGAGCAGAAATTGACAAAACATCTGCTTACACAACACTTGTAAGTTTCTTTGACGAAGGGACATTTTTTGAGATAGACTCTTTTGCTAAATCAGGAGATAACTACGCCGAAGCTGTTACAGGTTATGGTATGGTAGACGGCTTACCTGTTTATGCTTTTGCACAGAATAGCGATATATGTGGCGGTGCTATGAGCAAAGCACAAGCTGCTAAACTCAAAAAAGTTTACGACCTTGCACTTAAAACAGGTGCACCGATTGTGGGCTTTTATGATAGTATCGGTGGCAAGATTAACGAGGGCAACGCACTCTTGGACGCTTATGGCACTATGCTAAATTTAAGCGGGAATCTTTCCGGTATTGTTCCGCAAATTTCAGTTATTTTGGGTAACTGTATAGGTACATCTGCACTTACTGCCGCTAATGCTGATTTTATAATTATGAGCAAAGATGCCAAACTTACACTTGATGTTCTCGGTAAAAATGCCGATGCTAAATACAATGCTCAAAATGGTACTGTTGCAATAGTTGCCGATGGTAAAGATGATGCAATTATGCAAGCCAAGAATCTTGTTACAATGTTACCATCAAATAATTTAAGCGTTGCACCTGCTGTTGTCGGTGTAGATGCAAGTACATCTGGTGATTGCATATTATCAACAGTGCTTGATGCAGACTCTTTTATTAAATTATATCCTGAATATGGCACAAACTCCCGTACAGCATTTGCAAGAATTAACGGTTATGTTGTGGGTATTGTTGTTACAACAGGCGGTCAACTTGACTGTTCATCTGCAAACAAGATTGCCAAAATGGTTCGTTTTTGCGATGCCTTCTCTATTCCTGTAATTACAGTTGTAAACAGTACAGGGTTTGAGTCAATCAAAAGTGCGGTCAAGGTAAGTTCCGCTTATGCAGAGGCTACAACAGCCAAAATTGCCATTGTTTCAGGTACTGCCGTTGGTTCAGCTTATATGGCTATGGCTGGCTCATGTGCAAGGACTGACCTTACAATAGCACTCGAAGATGCCATTATTTCACCTGTTGCTGTTCAATCTGCCGCTATTATTATGGCATCGGAAATAATGAAAGTCCCTGTAAATAAGCAGTTTGAGGTTGCAAACGAATTTGCCAAGTCAAACCTCAATGCCTTCAATGCTGCCGAGAATGGTTATATCGAAGATGTGGTTACAATTACAGAACTTCGTGATAAACTCATAATTGCACTTGATATGCTGTCATCTAAGCGTGTATCAACACTTGCTAAAAAACATTCTACAATTTGATTATAAAAGGAGATATTAAAATGAAAAATCTTAAAATTACCGTTAACGGTGTTACTTATGATGTTGTAGTAGAAGAAGTTGGTTCTACTAATTCTGCTCCTGTTTCAGCCCCAATAGTTGCTAATACACCTGCTCCTGCTCCTGTTGCTGTTCCAGCTGCAACACCGGTAGCAACACCTGTTGCACAACCAGCCACAACACCGGCTCCAAGCGGTTCACAGGGTGCTATTAAGGTTGAATCTCCATTACCTGGTACAATTATAGATGTGCCTGTATCAGTTGGTCAATCAGTTAAAAAAGGACAGGTAATCGTTATTATCGAAGCACTCAAAATGGAAAACGAAATTTGTGCTTCACAGGACGCTACTGTTGCCTCTATTAACTGTACAAAGGGTGAAACTGTCGAGTCCGGTAAAGTTTTACTTACTCTTAACTAATTTTTTTTGCTGACCAAAGGAGTAAATTCAATGGATAAAAAAATTAAAATTACCGAAACAGCGTTGCGCGATGCCCATCAATCACTTATAGCCACAAGAATGACAACAGAGGATATGTTGCCGATTTTGTCCAAACTTGACCAAGTTGGCTTTTATTCGCTTGAATGTTGGGGTGGTGCAACATTTGATAGTTGCTTGCGTTTCCTTAACGAAGACCCATGGGAGCGTTTACGCACTATACGCAAATATTGCCCAAAAACAAAACTTCAAATGTTATTCAGGGGTCAAAATATGCTTGGTTATCGTCATTATGCAGATGATACACTTGAATATTTTGTTCAACGCTCGGTGGCAAACGGCATTGATATTATTCGTATTTTTGATGCCTTAAATGACATCAAGAACCTCCAAACCGCTATTCGTGCAGCCAAAAAAGAGGGTGCTCACGCACAGGTTGCTATTAGTTATACAACAGGTCCGGTCTTTACAAATAAGTATTATGTAGAATATGCCAAGAGGATAGCCAACGCTGGTGCAAGTTCAATTTGTATCAAAGATATGGCGGCACTTTTGACTCCTTCTGCTACCGAGAGTCTTGTCAGAGATATTAAAAAGGTCGTTGATTTACCAATTCAAATTCATACGCACTATACATCAGGTCTTGCGTCTATGTGCTTGCTTAAAGGTATCGAGGCTGGTGCAGATATGATAGATACTGCCATTAGTCCGCTCGCTCTGGGTACATCTCATGCACCGACAGAATCAATGGTTGCCGCTTTGCAAGGTACTAAGTACGATACAGGTCTTGATTTAATCAAACTTACCGAGATTAGAGATTACTTTATGACCTTGCGTGAAAAATATATCAAAGAGGGCTTGCTCGACCCTAAGATGCTTGCAACAGATGCTAATGCGTTGATTTATCAAGTACCAGGCGGTATGCTCTCTAATTTGCTTTCACAACTTAAAAAAGCCGGCAAGGCCGATAAACTTAACGAAGTTCTCAAAGAAGTTCCTCGTGTCCGTAAAGATTCGGGTTATCCGCCACTTGTTACCCCGACCTCACAAATTGTCGGCACACAAGCCGTTTATAATGTAATTATGGGCGAGAGATACAAGACTTGCACTAACGAATTTAAGGACCTTGTAGCAGGCAAATACGGCACAACTCCAATGCCTATTGATGAAGAATTCCGCAAGTCAATTATTGGGGATACTAAACCTGTCAACTGTCGTCCTGCTGATTTGTTAGAACCGGAACTTGATAAACTCCGTGCAGAAATACCACAGGAATACCTTGTTCAAGAGGAAGATGTATTGTCCTATGCACAATTCCCAAAGGTAGCTACTGACTTCTTCGAAAAGAGAAGGAATGCTATGTTCGGTATAAATTCTGATTTATATAACAAACAGAACGCTGTTCACCCAGTATAATAATGTATAAATTGAAGCGTTTGGCAATGATAAATATGCAAAGCCAAACGCTTTGAAT
>CAZZHP010000104.1:0-3392 GCA_964653925.1 uncultured Eubacteriales bacterium
TGCAATTAAGGACAGACCTTGCACTTGAAGAAAGAGAAATTGCTCCCAAGGAAGAATTATCAGGAGTTGATTACTCTACCACAAACGAGGAAGGACTCGAAATAACTAAAATAGTAATCAAATCGGACTCAGCGTCACGGACCTTGCATAAGGACAAAGGCACATATATAACGGTAGACTTACCGCCGTTAACGGATAATTTTTCTCATACAGATAAAAGGGTGCAAAGTATAAGCAAATATATCCGCTCTTTGTTACCTGTAAACGGTACTGTGTTAGTTGTAGGACTCGGTAATACCGAGATAACTCCCGATGCCTTAGGCCCTAAGTCTGCTTTCCAGACATTAGCCACACGACATATTACGGGTGAATTAGCCCGCATTACAGGTCTTGACAGATTGCGTAGCGTAGCCGTACTTGTTACAGGTGTTACAGGTCAAACAGGTATAGAAACAGAGGAATATATATTAAGTATAGTTAAGCGTATAAAACCTACTGCAATTATTGCGATAGATGCGTTAGCCTCAATGAGTGTAAACAGATTGGGCAAAACCCTGCAAATATCCGACACGGGCATTTCCCCAGGGGCAGGAGTAGGTAATAACCGTACAAAAATAAATTCAGAAACTATGGGAATACCTGTTATAGCCATCGGTATACCGACAGTTGTAGATGCAACAACATTAGCGTTTGATTTACTTAAAATTGATGATGAAGCACAAATGCAAGAAATATTACGCAACTTAACCCCCGACGGAAGACAAATGATAGTTACTCCACGGGAGGTTGACCTTATGATAGAGCGTGGTGCTAAGATAATATCAATGTCCGTAAATATTGCTCTGCAAAGTGCTATCCCTCCGGAGGAACTTGCACTGTTAGTTTAATAATTGGTGGTATTATTTACAATTATAAATCATATTTATAAATAAAAAGTTATGAACTTTTTATTTGTAGGTGATAGAATTGAAAGGAAATAAAAAATATATTAGATTTATCGCTCTTATATTAGGAATTATGTCGGTATTTGTTGCTGTAATCAGCGTTGGTTTAAGGTTTAAAGCAGAGGTAAGTTATAATAATGATACCCCACAAACCCTACCAAACAGCACCAAGACAACGGTAAGTGATACCACAAACGAACAAACAACAGAATTTACAACACAGTCGGAAAGCACCACAGACCCACAAACCACCAAACCGCAAGACGGAGTATATTATCCTGTAATAGAAACACATATAGGCGAGGGTGCAATATCTTATGATAATTTTTATGTCAAAAACACCACAGATTATACCATAAATTTTGAGGAAATGCTCTCTAAACCTCTGCCATTTACAATAGAAGATACCCGTAGGGTACAAGTACTAATTGTCCATACTCACGCCTGCGAAACTTACTTAACAGAGGATACAGGCTATTATAGTAAAGATTATTACCCTCGTACTGCTGATAACAGCAAGAATGTTACTTCCGTAGGCGAAAGCGTTGCCAAGTCCCTCAAAGCAGAGGGGATAGGCGTTGTCCAATGCAAGACGCAACACGACAACCCCTCTTATGATGGCTCTTATGACAGGAGTATGGAGAGTATACAAAAATATCTCAAAAAATATGAGAACATAAAGGTTATATTAGATATACACCGTGATTCTATCGGTAATGGTGGAACAGATGGCAAATATAAACCTACATTTACATATAACGGAAAAAAGGCCGCACAAATAATGATTATGACAGGATATGATAGCGATGGTTCTTATAATTACCCGTTGTGGAACGAAAATTTAATTTTTGCCCTCAAAGTTCAGCAAAAGGCAGAGGAGATGTTCCCTGGTATGACCCGACCACTGTATTTCGGCAATTTCGTTTATAACCTTAATGCAAATAACGGTTCGCTCTTAATTGAGGTAGGAACAGATGTAAACACAGTCGAGGAGGCACAGCATACAGGCGAACTGCTCGGTAAGGTTATTGCAAATGTCCTAAAAAACTGATTTTTTTTACAAAGATGGCAAGTGATTTGCAAAATGTATTGCAAATTATTTGCTTTTTTGCTATAATATACATTGTAATCTTTGATAAAAATATAACACAAATAATTTATAATGGTGAAAATTTGTTATGAAAGATAAATTTATATTAGTTGTAACTGTTGTTATGTGTATGTTAGTTGCAATTTCCTCTTGTTTTACTGTATTTGCCGAGAACAACGGCGAGCAGTCAACAGAAGTTTCGCAATCACAGCAAGGGTCATCTGAGGGAATTTCACAAGAAAACACTCAGGCAAGTTCCGGCGAACAGCAGGAATTTTCTGTACAGCAATCAACAGAGCCTACATCGCAAGAGGTAACCGAGCCAACGACCGAGAGTACGACTCAACAAACCGAACCGACTGAACAAACTACTAATACCGAACCAACTCAGCCTGATACAACAAACAATGATAACGGCAATAATCAGGACTGGTTTAATTCGGGTGATAACTTTGAGATTATTGTTCCTACTACAATAGTCGAGGACGCCGAACCTCAGCGGGCTTCGTTAGTCGCAGGTATTATATCATGGTGCTGTGTGTTTATCGGTGTTTTTGTAATAATTATTGTATTGCGGTCAACTAATACCGATAATTTAACAGGCAGTACTCAAAATATTTATAGTAATAGCAAGCATAAAAATCATAATTATAAATCAAACGATAAAAATTACAGAAGATAGGTACTTATTACAATGTATATAGGTAATGTAGAAATAAAGGGCAAAGCCGTATTAGCACCTATGGCAGGTGTATCGGACAAGGCTTTTAGGGAACTTTGTATGGGGTATGGTGCTGCTTATGCAGTTACAGAGATGGTAAGTTCCAAGGGTTTGTCATTTAATAGCAAAAAAAGTGCCGAACTTATGGAGTTATCCCCAAATGAATTTCCCTGTGGTATCCAGATTTTTGGCTCAGAGCCTAACATTATGGCTGATGCTGCCAGATTTGCACTCCGCTACAAACCGCAAATTATAGACATAAATATGGGTTGTCCAGCACCTAAAATCAGTTCTAACGGTAGCGGAGCATCACTTATGAAGACCCCCAAATTATGCGGTGATATTGTCAAAGCAGTTTGCTCTGCCGTAGATATTCCTGTTACAGTCAAAATTCGTAAAGGTTGGGACGAGGACTCCGTAAATGCAGTTGAGGTTGCCCAGATTTGCGAGTATAACGGGGCATCGGCAATTACTGTCCATGGCAGGACAAGGATGCAATATTACTTGCCTCCTGTCGATATTGATATAATCAAAAGTGTAAAACAAGCGGTCAAAATTCCTGTTATCGGTAATGGTGATATTACATCGCCAATCGAGGCGGAGAATATGATAAATAATACAGGTTGCGATTTAGTTA
>CAZZHP010000105.1:0-3367 GCA_964653925.1 uncultured Eubacteriales bacterium
CAGAGTCAAGTGTAACAACATCGACACCTGCCTCAACAAGTGCAGCAACTCTATCGAGTACATCAGCAGTTGCACCAATAGCAGCACCGCAGAGTAATCTGCCGTCCTTGTCCCTTGCTGAATTTGGGTAAAGGATAGCTTTTTCTATATCTTTAATTGTGATAAGGCCTTTAAGTTCGCCTTTTTCGTTAACTATCGGGAGTTTTTCGACTTTATATTGTCTTAAAATCTGTTGTGCCTGTACAAGTGTTGTGCCGACAGGGGCAGTAATCAACTTCTCTTGTGTCATTACATCTGCAATACGCATTGAGTAATCGTTGCTTGTCATAAAACGCAAATCTCTGTTAGTTAAGATACCAACAAGTTTGCCATCTTTACAAACAGGAACACCTGAAATTTTATATTTAGACATAAGGTCATTAGCTTCGCCAATGGTATTATCAGGAGCAAGGAAGAATGGATTTACAATAACGCCGTTTTCGCTTCTCTTAACTCTGTCTACCTCATCTGCCTGCTTTTCAATAGACATATTCTTGTGGATAATACCGATACCACCCTCACGGGCGATAGCTATTGCCATACGAGCCTCTGTAACGGTATCCATAGCAGCAGTAACAAATGGAGCGTTAAGTTTAATCTCTTTAGTAAGTTGAGTAGAAACATCTACCATTCTTGGTTCTACATTCGATTCACCTGGAATTAAAAGAACATCATCGAAAGTTAAACCTTCCTTGACAAATTTGTCATTATAATTTGGCATAATCATACAAATTCCTCCCTATTCAATATATACCAACATATAATTTGTTATTTCTACTATTATAGCAAATCTGTATTTCAAAGTCAACAATTTTATAACCTTAAAACTACAAATCGTGATTTTGTCTAAATTTACAACTATTTTTTTACAAAATTATTTAAAATAGCAAAACCACTCTGAAAGTACAAAGTGGTTTTGAATTGTGTTTAAATTATTCTAAATTATTATCAGTTTGTGCTGTGTTTAGTTCTGTTGTATCTTGTTTGGCTTCTGTTAAATCTGACTCCGCGTCATCTTCCTCGTGAGGTAAACAAGCGATAGTAACGACCTTATCGTTTGTATCAAGTCGCATAAGAGTAACACCCTTTGACGGCCTTGAACATAGTCTAACAGAATCGGCAAGGATACGGATTACTATGCCTTCCTTAGAAATCATAATAATATCATCATCTTTGCTTACGGGTTTAATAGCACAGACATTACCGTATTTTTCGGTATGATAGTTAGTTATGCCCTTGCCTGCACGGGTTTGCAAACGATAATCTTGAACATCTGAAACTCTGCCGTAACCTGTTTCGCTTACAGTCAAAATTAAGTCATTATCATTGACAATGCTCATACCTATTACTTCATCATCAGCTTTGAGGGATATTGCCCTGACACCTCTTGCCTGTCTGCCCATTGGTCTGACATCATTTTCATCAAAACGAATTGCCATACCAAGTCTGGTAGCAATCAAGACTTGCTCGTTACCGTTTGTTAAACTTACCCAAGCGAGTTCGTCGCCGTCATCAAGTTCAAGTGCGATAAGTCCGCCTTTGCGCGCAGTATTATAGGCATTAAGTTCTATACGCTTGATAATACCCTTTCGGGTAACCATAACAACATACCTATCACTGTCAAAGTCAGAAACTGTAACAATAGCAGAAACCTTCTCATCAGAAGTAATCGGCAATATATTGGCAATATTCATACCCTTAGACTGCCTGCTCGCCTCCGGTATTTCGTAACATTTTGTTCTATATACTCTGCCCTTGTTCGTAAAGTACAATATATAACTATGAGTATTGGTGATAAGCATATCTGTGGCAACATCTTCTTCACGGCGACTCATACCGGAAATACCTCTGCCGCCACGACGCTGTAACTTATATGTGTCGGGTGAAAGCCGCTTAGCATAGCCAAACTGTGTTAGGGTGATGACACATTGTTCGTCAGGGATAAGGTCCTCTATATCAACTTCGCCATCAACGATACAAATCTCCGTACGGCGTGGGTCAGCATACTTATTACGGATAACCATAGACTCATCTTTAATAATAGAAACAAGTTTTTCCCTTGAACCTAAAATCTCACGGTATTCCCTGATTTTTTCCATAAGGGAGTTTATTTCTTCCTCTACCTTTATCCTTTCGAGTCCGGATAATTGTCCGAGTTTCATAGAAATAATAGCTTGTGCCTGAATATCATCAATGCCAAAGCGGTCTATTAATGCCCTCTTAGCAGTTGGTTGATCCTTGCTCGCACGAATAATAGCAATTACCTCATCAATAAAGTCAATAGCAATCTTTAAACCTTCGAGGATATGTGCTCGTTCTTCGGCCTTATTTAAGTCAAATTGTGTTCTGCGGGTTATAACTTCAATCTGGAACTCAATATAATTATTGAGCATTTCTTTGAGATTAAGAACCTTTGGCTCGCCGTTAACGATAGCAAGCATAATTATACCGTAAGATACTTGAAGTTGTGAATACGAGAACAGTTGATTAAGCACAATCTGTGCAGAGGCATCACGCTTGACATCAATTTCGATGTGCATACCGTTACGGTCGGAGTGATCCTCAATATTTGATATACCCTCAATTTTTCTATCCTTAACAAGTTCGGCAATACTCTCAACGAGTCGTGCCTTATTAACTTGATAAGGTAATTCGGTAACAATAATTTTGTATCTGCCGTTTTTAGCCTCGACAATCTCTGTCCTTGCTCTAACGGTAATTTTGCCACGGCCTGTTGAATATGCGGCACGGATACCTGCCTTGCCCATTATTATAGCACCAGTTGGAAAATCAGGTCCCTTTATATATTCCATAAGCTCGGTTACATCTGCGTCTGGGTTATCAATGAGATAACACATACAGTCAATAACCTCGCCAATGTTATGTGGCGGTATATTAGTAGCCATACCTACTGCTATACCGGTACTGCCATTTACAAGCAAATTAGGGTAACGGCTTGGAAGCACGGTAGGTTCTTGGAGTCTATCATCAAAGTTAGGGGCAAAATCAACAGTCTTTTTCTCAATATCTGTGAGCATTTCGACTGACATTTTGCTCATCTTTGCCTCTGTATAACGATAAGCGGCCGGTGGGTCACCATCGACAGAACCGAAGTTACCATGTCCATCGACAAGCATATATCTCATAGAGAAGTCTTGGGCAAGACGGACAAGTGCATCATATACCGACGAGTCGCCATGCGGATGATAACGGCCCAAAACCGAACCGACCGTATCCGCACATTTACGGTACTCTTTCTCAGGATACAAGCCGTTCTCATACATTGTATATAAAATTCTTCTGTGAACAGGTTTAAGACCATCACGAA
>CAZZHP010000106.1:0-3365 GCA_964653925.1 uncultured Eubacteriales bacterium
TTGGTTGTTACAGCACAGATAGTGTTGACTACCCTGTATTTGCCTACAAGACTGCTACTGCTGTCGCAGCAAAAGAATTTGAGTTAGGTATCTTATGTTGCGGGACAGGTATAGGTATTTCTATGGCAGCAAACAAAGTTAAGGGAATTCGTGCGGCAGTTGTTGCCGATGAGTTCTGTGCAGAAATGACCAGACGCCATAACGATGCCAATATACTATGTTTGGGTGGTAGAGTTATTACCAAAGAACAAGCAGTTAAGTTTGCCGACATATTTATTAATACTCCTTTTGAGGGTGGCAGACATAGCGGTAGAGTCCAAATGATAATGGATATAGAGTCCGGCATATTTAAACTTTAATTTTTGTTACAGCAAAACTAAGAGATTTTACATAGGGGGTGGGTTTATTATGCTAAAAATGATTTCTTGGAATGTTAACGGTATCAGAGCCTGTGTCCAAAAGGGCTTTAATGATTTTTTTTACGAGCAAAATGCGGATATATTCTGCTTGCAGGAGACAAAATTGCAAGAGGGACAAATCAGCCTTAACTTAGACGGCTATTATCAATATTGGAATTATGCCCAGAAAAAAGGCTACTCCGGCACAGCAATATTCACCAAAATAAAACCACTTTCCGTAACCTATGGAATAAATATACCCGAACACGATACAGAGGGCAGGGTTATAACCCTTGAATTTGATAATTTTTATATGGTAACGGTCTATACACCTAATTCAAAGGACGGGTTGCTAAGATTAGATTACCGTATGTTATGGGAAGATGCCTTCTTATTGTATCTTAAATCACTCGAACAGAACAAACCTGTTGTATTTTGCGGGGACTTAAATGTAGCCCATAAAGAAATAGATTTAAAAAATCCTAAAACTAATCACCACAATGCAGGGTTTACAGATGAAGAAAGAGGTAAACTTACAACCTTGTTAGAGTCAGGTTTTACGGATACCTTCCGTTACTTTTATCCTGATAAGGAGAATATTTACTCTTGGTGGTCATACCGCTTCAAAGCAAGGGAGAAGAACGCAGGGTGGCGTATAGATTACTTTTGCACATCAAACGCCTTAAATGATAAACTTTGTGATGCTAAAATACATACACAAGTTATGGGGTCGGATCATTGTCCAGTTGAATTATTAATCGACTTATAAATTCGCGAAAATTTTGATTTTAAACTATAAAAAATATGCATAATTATAGCGAAAATCAAAAAAAATCTTGAAGTATTTATAAATTTGTGATATAATAATATAGGGGTATTTTACTATGAGTAAGGTTATAGTCCTTGCCTCAGGCAAGGGTGGTACAGGCAAGTCTTCTATTTGTGTGGGACTTGCATTGGCTTTCGCAAAAATGGGCAGGCGAGTGCTAATTATAGACTGTGATTCTTGTATGCGTGGTTCGGATATAATGCTTGGTATAAATTCCAAAGTTGTATTTGATATATCAGATGTCGTTTCTGGGAATTGTAATTATAAAGATGCAATTTATCAAAATGATAATATTAGGAACATTTCTTTATTAGCAGCACCATCATCATTGGATAACGAGGTTAGTTCCGGTGTGATGATGCAGATTGTAAATGAGATATCACCGAACTATGATTATATATTGATAGATGCACCTGCCGGTTTAGGTTCAGGTTTTACATCGGCTGTTTCTTGTGCTGATGAGGTTATTATAGTTGTCAATGCCGAACCGACAAGTATGCGTGGTTGCGAAAATGTTAAAAAAGCACTGTATTCTATGGATATAGATAATATAAAATTTATTTTAAACAAGTTTGATATTAATGATTTTACCAAGTCCGGTGTTTATACTGATATTGATGAAATTATTGATAAGTGTGAACTCCAAATGCTCGGTATAGTTTTGCAGGACAGTGAGTATCGTTATATGTTAGAAAATAGTTGTTCTAAATTCAGGAAATCTGCTGCACTCACTTCTATTGAATGTATAACAAGGCGAATAGAGGGTGAAAATGTTCCACTTTCTGTTAATCTTTGATTTTTAAATAGTTTGAATAATATAAAGAAAAGGGGAATATCTATGAATATTGCACTTATAGCACATGACGAGAAGAAAGAACTTATGGTCCAATTTTGTATCGCTTATTGTGGTATTTTCAGCAAACATAACCTTTGTGCAACAGGTACAACAGGTAGAGTTGTTAGCGAGGCAACAGGGCTAAATGTTCAGAAATTTTTGGCAGGAGCACAGGGTGGCGACCAACAGATTGCAGCACGAATAGCTTGTAACGAGATTGATATGGTCTTGTTTTTCAGAGATCCGCTTAACGCAAAATTTCACGAAACTAACGAAATGAACATTTTTAGACTTTGTGATATGCATAATATTCCAATAGCTACAAACATAGCAACTGCCGAGATGCTTATACACGGTCTTGAGAGAGGGGACCTTGATTGGAGGAACATTTTAAAGTAATATTAATATAAAATAATATTAATTAATTGTGTTGGGTGGCATTTTGTCGCCCTAACATTGTATTTATAGCACTTGCTATACAATGTTGTTTTTGAAAGGAATGTTTACTTAATGGCACTTATTACCAAGAAGGTTAAAGGTACAGAGGATATCCTACCACAGGATAGTTACAAATGGCAATTTGTTGAGGGCATTATGCGTGAGGAATCATATAACTATGGTTATAAGGAAATTCGCACGCCTGTTTTTGAGCATACAGAACTTTTCTCCCGTGGTGTAGGCGAAACAACTGATGTTGTCCAAAAAGAAATGTACACTTTTTCAACCAAGGGTGATGCTTCTATTACTTTGCGACCAGAGGGTACAGCTGGTGCGGCTCGTGCTTTGCTTGAACATTCTTTACATAATAACGGTTTACCTGTAAAGGTTAGTTATTTTACTACTTGCTATCGTTACGAAAAGCCACAAGCAGGTCGCCAAAGGGAGTTCCACCAATTTGGCTTGGAGTGTTATGGCACTGCTGACCCGTCAGCAGATGCGGAACTTATCTGTGCCGCCCAATCTGTATTTGACAGACTACAAATTGAGGGACTAAGATTAGAGATTAACTCTATCGGTTGTCCTGAATGTAGGAGGAAATATCACCAAGCGTTAAAGGAATATTTCCAAAAATTCAAGGGTGACCTTTGCGAAACTTGCCTTTCCCGTTTAGAGCGTAACCCTATGAGAATACTCGACTGCAAGAGTCCTGTTTGCTCCAAAATTGCCGATTTTGCTCCAAAGGTGCTTGATTATATTTGCGATGATTGCAGAAATCACTTTGAGGGTGTCAAGTCTTATTTAGATGTTGCAGGAATAGAATATACAGTAAACCCTACAATAGTTCGTGGCCTTGATTATTATA
>CAZZHP010000107.1:0-3361 GCA_964653925.1 uncultured Eubacteriales bacterium
ACATAATATGTTATTTAATGTACTATGGTGCTTAAATGTTGGACTCTATATAAAATTTAGGCAAGAATATTGCTCATATCATACATACCTGACTTTTTATCAAGCATATAAATTGCGGCGTTAATAGCACCAACTGCGAAAACTTCCCTCGATTGTGCAGAATGTTTAATACTTAAAATCTCATCATGTCCTGCAAATATAACCTCATGTTCGCCTACAATAGTGCCTCCACGAACGGAGTGAATGCCTATCTCGTTAGTGCCTCTTTTTTTGCGTACATTATGTCTGTCGTATATATATTGCGGTTCTTCTTTGAGAGTTTTCGAGATAGCGTCGGCTATCATAATCGCTGTACCGCTTGGTGCATCAAGTTTCTGGTTATGGTGCTTTTCTATTATTTCTATATCAAAGTTATCGCCAAGAACAGCGGTTGCCTTCTTTGCAAGGGCTATTGTCAGGTTAATACCGAGCGACATATTGCCCGATGAAAATATTGCAATATTGTTTGATGTAGATTTAATTTGCTCAATTTGGTCATTAGAATAGCCTGTTGTGCAAAGCACACACGGAACACTATATTTTTGTGCGTAATCAAGCAGGCTTGAAAGTACACTTGGGTTAGAAAAATCAATAATTACGGCATTCTCAATTTGAGGAACTTCTGAAAATGTTGCATAAACATCATAGTCGAAGTTCTTGGCAGTATATAAATCAACCCCGCAAGCAATTTTGCAATCTTGTCTATTAGCAACAAGATTTGTAATAACCTTACCTATCCTACCGTTGCAACCGCTTAAAATAATATTTACCATTTTATTATTCCTTTTCAGTTTAAATTATTTTTATATTGCAAAACAGAGCATACAATATTGTACGCTCTGTTTTGTAAGATTATTTCTTGTATTTATCAATCAGATTGTACTTTTCAAGACAAGCCTTAAGTTTAGCAAAACCTGCATCACTCATATTTACAAGTGGCAAACGACACTCACCTGCATCAAAGCCAATAAGGTTCATTGCGGCTTTAACAGGAATTGGGTTTACATCAGAGAACATAATATCCATAAGTTCTACATAGTGGAAATTAAGTTTCGCAGCCTCAACAAAATTATTATCAAGACATAATTTGCAAATTTGGTGCATTTCTTGTGGACAGAAGTTAGCAAATACCGAGATAACACCTAAACCGCCGAGCGACATAAACGGAACAGTTTGGTCATCGTTACCGCTGTAAATATCAAGGTTATCCCCACATAATGAACGGGTCTGCGATACAGAAGAAATATCACCGTTGGCTTCTTTTGTAGCAACTATATTTGGGTGTTTGCAAAGTTCTGCGTAAGTTTCCGGCTTAATGTTGCAACCTGTACGAGATGGCACATTGTAGAGTATCATTGGCAAATCTACACCATCAGCAATAGTTGTAAAGTGCTTAACAAGACCTGCTTGTGATGTTTTGTTGTAATACGGTGTTACACAGAGTAAGGCATCAGCACCGAACTGCTTTGCCGATTTGGACAGATGTAACGCAGTTGATGTATCATTACTACCTGTACCGGCAATTACAGGAACTCGGCCGTTTGTCTTTTCTGCAACAAATGAAAGTACCTCACAATGCTCCTTTTCCGATAAAGTTGCTGCTTCGCCTGTTGTACCGCAAGCAACCAAGGCATCTGTACCGTTTGCTATTTGAAACTCTATAAGTTCTCCCAAAGATTTATAATTTACAGAGCCATCACTATTCATTGGTGTAATAAGAGCAACAGCTGAACCCTTAAAAATTGGATTGCCCATAGTTATACCTCCAAAAATTTTAATGTATAAGTTGAATATATTAAATTAATTTATATATCCTTCCGCACAAAGAAGTTCTGCAAGTAATACAGCACCGCCTGCTGCACCTCTAAGTGTATTGTGGGACATACAAACAAATTTGTAGTCATATTGTGAATCTTCACGAAGTCTGCCTATTGAAACAGCCATACCATTCTCAAGGTTGCGTTCACTCTTGATTTGTGGGCGGTCAGGCTCTGTAAAGTAATGCAAAAATTGTTTTGGAGCACTTGGTAAATTTAATTCTTGTGCTCTGCCTGTATAAGACTCCCAAGTCTTGATAATTTCCTCCTTAGAAGGTTTACTGACACCATCTGCGAAAGACATAAATACAGCGGCAGTATGACCATCAGAAACAGGAACTCTAAGGCATTGAGCAGTAATTGAGATATCATCACAATTTACTATCTTATCGCCATCTACCTTGCCCCAAATTTTGAGTGGTTCTTGCTCTGATTTTTCTTCTTCGCCACCAATATACGGGATAAGGTTATCAACCATTTCAGGCCATCTTTCAAAAGTTTTGCCTGCACCTGAGATTGCTTGATATGTACAAGCAAGTACTTTGTTCACGCCCATTTCTTTGAGCGGGTGAATAGCAGGAACATAACTTTGTAATGAACAGTTAGATTTAACAGCGACAAAGCCTTTCTTCGTGCCTAATCTTTTGCGTTGGGCATCTATAATTTTAGCATGGTCAGCGTTGATTTCAGGGATAATCATAGGAACATCTGATGTACCTCTATGAGCAGAGTTATTAGAAACTACCGGACATTCGGCTTTGGCATAAGCCTCCTCTAATGCACGAATTTCATCTTTTTTCATATCAACTGCACAGAACACAAAGTCAACTTTGGCAGCAATAGACTCTACATCGGCAGCGTCCATAATTACCATATCGGCAATATTTTGCGGAATTTCGCCATTCATAGCCCAACGGCCCGCAACACATTCCCTATATGTTTTACCGGCACTTCTCGCACTTGCTGCTATCGCAGTAACCTCGAACCAAGGGTGATCTTCAAGTAAGAGGGCAAACCTTTGTCCCACCATACCGGTAACACCAATTATACCAACCTTATACTTCTTCATTATAAAACCTCCAACTCATAACAGACAAATTTAAAAAAATTCAAAAAAACAGTTGCCTTTTTTGTAACTTTATTATATTATATGTAAAGTGGCATTTTTGTTCAATGAATATCATCATATTTTTTATCTATTATTTCATTCATTAGCATTAATTAAATATACCACAAATAATACCAAATTGTCAATATTATTCAAGAAATATACGAAAAATATTTTTGAAAGGAAGTAAAATAATTGAAAACAGCAGATTTTTATTACGAATTGCCGGAAAGCTTAATTGCACAAACTCCACTTGAACCAAGAGACTCCTCACGATTGATGTTATTAAACAGAAAAACGGGCGAAATAAATCATAAACATTTCTATGATATTGTAGACTACTTAAACGAAGGCGACTGTCTGATTGTTAATGACTCCCGTGTACTGCCTGCGAGAA
>CAZZHP010000108.1:0-3211 GCA_964653925.1 uncultured Eubacteriales bacterium
GCTTGTTTTCTGCCAACATCTACCTGTACTTCATTAGGAGCGATTCTAACTACCGTACCAATTACCCTCTCGTTTGTATTTAAGTTTTTGAGGGACTCCTCGAGCATCTCCTCAAAATTTTCTTCAACTTCAATTTCACTAGATTTATTTAACTTTTCGTTCATAACATCTAGTACCTCCTTTATAATCCTATTAGGTGTCGATGCACCCGCTGTAACGCCTACGGTTGCAGCATTGTCAAAGTTAATGTCGGCTAATTCATCGGCAGTTTCTATCAAATAAGTCCTGTCGCATTTGGACTTACATATAAGGAACAGCTTACCGGTGTTGGAACTATGCCTATCACCTATAACTATTACAACATCTGACATATCTGCTATATAATCGGCTTCTTCTTGACGCTTAACCGTTGCATTACATATTGTATCAAAAATTTCAGCATTTGTACATACCTTTTTGACAACTTCTGAAATTTTTTTCCATTCTTTTTGATTAAATGTCGTTTGTGCTACTAAAATTAGGCTGTTTGTGGCAAAATTATCATTTTCTTGCAAAATTTTGTTCAACTCGTCTACATTCATAAAGGCAAAACATTGTGTATTACAATGGCCTATTATGCCACAAACCTCAGGGTGATTTTTATCACCCGCTATCAAAACAGGAACATCAGCCTTTGCAACCAAATTATGTATTTTGGAAACAAACGGACAAGTAGCATCAACATAATCAATTTTGTTTAAATCAAGTATTTCTGTAACAGATTTTGCTACACCGTGCGAGCGTATGACAACCACGCTGTCTCGGTCCGCCTGTGATACATCACTAAGTGTCTTAACTCCACGATTTTCAAGTTCGGACACCATCTCTTTGTTATGTATAATAGGCCCTAATGTAGCAACCTTTTTGTTATTATCGAGTAAATCATAAACCATATTTACCGCACGGTTTACCCCAAAACAGAAACCGGCAGTCCTTGCAAGCAAAATTTTCATTATATATCCATCTCTCGCATTTCCCTTATTTTATCCATAATTTTACGACTTGACTCCCTAAATTCCTTTGGGCCTCCGGTTACAAGTCCAAGCTCGGTCGGAGTAATCGGCTCACCAAATCTAACCGTACGCTTTTTGAATAATCTGTTTTTGCCACCGTTTTTGAGCGTAATCGCAACAGGTATTACAGGCACATTTGACTGATACGCAACAAGCGACACCCCACTGCGAGGCCTTAGCAATTCACCTGTTCGGGAACGGGTTCCCTCCAAAAATATGGTAACAACCTCACCGTTATCTAACAGTTCCTTACTGCGATTGATTGCTAAACCATCACCGGAGTTCCTGTTAACATTAAAAGCACCTAATTTGGTAATTATTCTGGCAAATAATTTATTTTTAAATAACTCAGATTTAGCCATAAAATTCATACTTCTTTTTTGCCCCAAAGCAAGCAAAACCGCATCGCTTGCGGACAGATGATTACTTGCTACTATATACGCACCATCGCTTGGTATGGTGTTTTTGTTAGCAAATTTAAACGGATATAAAATCTTAACAATAGGCAGGCAAATAAATTTTGCAAAATTGTAAAATGAATTTCTGTTATCCAAGTTATCAGCCCTCTCTAACATATATATTGTATCACAAAATATATATAAAAATCAAGAAATTTTTTGAAAAATTATATTTTCTATTAAATTTACTGACTCCTCAAAATTCAAATCTGATGTATCGGCAATAACGCTTTGCTCAGAAGGCTTTAACGGTGCTATTTCACGATGTGAGTCGTTGTAATCTCGGGTAATTACATCCTGCAAAACCTCGTCATAATTCGCATTTATGCCCTTTTGTAAAAGTTCCTTGTATCTGCGTTCTGCCCTAACCTCAGGTGAGGCAGTCAAAAATATTTTGACCTGTGCGTTTGGCAGCACAACGGTCGCTATATCTCTGCCGTCCATTATGACATTATTCTCTGCTGCCATATTCCTTTGCAAATCAAGCAGAAATGCCCTGACTATCGGCAAAGCAGAAATATCCGATGCCATCATTGACGCTTGCGGTGTGCGGATAGACTCGCCTACATTCTCGCCGTTTAAGAGTACAATTTGTGTCCCATTGTCATCAAATGTAAGTTCGACTTTGATTTTGGACAACAAGTCCTGCACCTGTGAATTATCCCTGATATCAATATTTTGTCGCATTGCCGCAAGGCCGACTGTCCTGTACAATGCACCGGTATCAACATAAATAAAGCCGAGTTTCTTAGAAACCGCCTTCGCAATAGTAGATTTACCTGCACCGGCAGGTCCGTCTATCGCAACCGCTATATTCATACATAACACTCCTTATAAATATATTAAATAATTTTTTTAATATGCTGAATTTTCACCGGCAATTTTGCCCGTAGAATAGGCTATTTGAAGGTTAAAACCGCCTGTATAAGCGTCAACATCAATAACCTCGCCTGCAAAAAACAGCCCGTTTATGATTTTACTTTGCATAGTTTTAGGGTTAATTTCGGCAACATTTATACCGCCTGAGGTAACTATCGCCTCGCTTATCGGTCTAAAACCGTCAACAACAAATTCTAAATTTTTGAGCAATTTAATAAGCTGTAACCTTTGTTTCTTGGTGACGCTGTTACATTTGAGGTGTTCATTTACGCCCCACTTTTGGAGTATGACGGGTATCATCTTTTTAGGCAAAAGGTTTGAAAATACATTGGACACATCTTTATTAAGGTTTGCGTTAAAATCACGCAACAGCCTGTTATCAAGTTGTTCCTCTGTTAATGCCGGCTTTAAGTCTATAAAAATTGAATACAAATCTTTTACCATCGGCTTAATATGAGCCGACGCTGATAATACGATAGGACCGCTTAAACCGAAATGCGTAAACAGTAATTCACCAAAGTCTTTGTAAATAATATCATTAGTTTGATTATTTTTTACCTTTATTTCAATATTTTTGAGCGAAAGCCCCTGCATATCCTTGCAGGACTTGTCAGCACAATTAAGCGGAACTAATGACGGAGTCGGCTCAATTATAGTATGCCCCACCTTTTTGGCTAAACGGTAGCCATCACCGGTAGAGCCTGTCAGCGGATAACTCTTGCCACCTGTTGCTATAATTACACTGTCGGCGTTGAGAGTCCTGCCCTCTTTTGTAATTACACCTGTAATTTTGCCATCTGCCGTGAGCAGTTTTTCGGCAGT
>CAZZHP010000109.1:0-3102 GCA_964653925.1 uncultured Eubacteriales bacterium
CCACCGTCATTTTGCTTCAAAAATCTGATAGCCTGCTTTGCGTCGTCCTCAGTTGATGTTACGATATTCTGCATTACCGCACCGAGTGCCGTTTCGATAGCGAGTGAATATTGTGCAGGTACGCTGATTATCCTTGAAACAGGCCCTAATATACCCTTTAATCTGCCGTTTTTTCTGCCCTGCATAACAATTTTGACACTATGGGTAAAGCCTTCGAGGTTTTGCTCCAAACTTTCGAGCAATTTTGCTCTACGCAATTTTTCTTGTGCATCGAGTGTTATGTTATCAATTTGTGATTTAAGTTGTTCGGCTTTTGATTTTTTGTTATTTAATTTTAACTCTATTCCATTAATGGCATTTTTTACCGAGTCAGTTGCCTGCAAATTGTCCGAAATTTGTTTATCGTAACCTGCCATTATGTCGGTAAGTTGTGCTAACTGTGCCTTACCACTATCAAGTGATTGACAAGATGCTGATATTCTGTCCCCGAGTTCCTTGATAGAAGCATCACAGGTAACAATCTTAACCCTGCAATCTGCGTGGTTTGTATTGAGCACAGTTAAATTTTGGGTATGAGTCTGGAACTCATCACCGCTCCTGCTTGACTCTATTGTAATTTGGTTGAGTTTGTTTGCAATATCGTTGTATTCATCTTGCAATTTAGCATTTTTTTGATTAAGTACAGCAATTTGCTCCTGCTTTTGCTCGATTAATGTTTTGGATAAATCTGCACCGTTTATTATAGAAGAAACCTCTTCGTTTAATCTGCTTATAGTTTGGTTGTTGTGCAGAATGTCATTTTCGAATACAGAAATTTTTGATTTTATCTCGCCTTGTTTGGCAATATTATCATCATTTTGTCGCCTTATATCATCAATTTGTGAGGATAATCTGCCATTTTGGAGGTATATTTCCTCAGTCTGTGAGTTAATATCCTCAAGCTTTTGCTCTATATCATCGTTTTGACTGCGTGCAACCGATACCTTGTCCTCTTGTTCCTTTAAAACATTGGAAGATTTGTTTAGAGTATCGAGCCAAAGTGCAATTTCGAGCCCTTTTCTCTCTTGTGAAAATTTTAAAAAATCTTCTGCCTTTTTGGCTTGGGCTTCAAGCGGTCCTACTCTATCCTCTAATTCTGTAACAATATCACGCAGACGAACAAGGTTAGTTTCGGTTTGCGTTAATTTACGCTCCGCCTCAATTTTACGGTAGCGGTAACGGGATATACCGGCAGCCTCCTCAAAAATCTCACGCCTGTCCTCGTTTTTGGAGGATACAATCTCATCAATCTTGCCCTGACCTATCATAGAATAGCCATCACGGCCAAGACCTGTATCCATAAATAACTCGTGGATATCTTTGAGTCTGACTATATTTTTGTTAATAAGATATTCACTCTCACCACTGCGATAATATCTGCGAGTTATGTCTACACTATCATTATCAAATTGTAATGCCCTGTCTTTGTTATCAAATGTCAAGGTAACTTCGGCAAATCCCTGTCTTTTGCGTTTATCCGAGCCGTTAAAAACAACATCTTCCATCTTGGAGCAACGCAGAGTTTTGGCTGACTGTTCGCCGAGTGTCCATCTGATAGCATCGCTTATATTGCTCTTGCCCGAGCCGTTAGGACCGACAACAGCAGTTATACCGTTATCAAAATTGAGTTTCGTTTTATCCGGAAAGGTTTTAAACCCTTGTAACTCCATAGATTTAAGTAACATTATTTCACCTCGATTTAATTATAAATGCTCTGCCTGTCAAGGCATCACTTGGCAAAACCTTTGCATTATAGCCATTTTGTTGCAAAACCGCAATATTGCCTCGCTTTTGACCGATAGTTGCCGATATATTTTTGGGTGCTACAAATATATCTATATCTCTGTTAAATTGATTATTTTTTAGATAATCTAATATTTCTTTAATCATTATTTTGCTGTGGCACAACTCCCTGAACGCTTGGTGATATGCACCTGCAACATAGGAGTCATCAACATTACCGCCGGAGTGAAGTCCGACTCTGATAACATTTATCCCGTTTTTTTCAAAAATTTTGATAAGCTTTGCACACTCATCAACGCTTTGCTCCAATGTATATGCCGTATGCAGACCACCTTGGTATAAATCAAAAAGTTCTGTACCACGCAAGACAATAGTCGGATAAATACGCACTGTCTTGGGCTTAATGTGCGTAAAGCACTCTGCTGTGTACAAATCATCTGCAATAGTCGATTTGTATAAATTTGTCATCATTTGCAGACCAAGTTCAATATTGTTGTCCTTGATTAGTTGCGATGCAACATAAACATCTCTGCTTGTATGTCCACGCTTGTTAGCCAAAAGGACATCATCACTCATAGATTGCACACCAAGTTCAATGCTCGAAATTTTGTAACTTTTTAAAATATCAAGTATTTCTTGATTTATATAATCAGGGCGAGTTGATATACGAATACCCTTAAACCTGTCTATATACGGCTTGGTCGCATCAAGCAAAGATAGCATATATCCCCTGTCAATCGCAGTAAAACTACCGCCAAAAAACGCTACCTCGGAATATTCAGTATCCTTGCCTAAACTGTCTATTGCAGTATTTATAGCCGAGATAACATCTTGTGCCTGTGGCTGATACGCCTGTCCTGTAATGCACCTTTGGTTGCAAAATGAACATTGGTGCGGACAACCGTTATGAGGGACAAATATGGCTACATTTGAATGTTTCATATCAATATCCCATAAGTGTCAGTGCCTCACGGGCAGCCTGCTGTTCAGCCTCTTTTTTGGTCCTGCCACCGCCCTTACCGACAACATTTGAGTTTAACCTGACCTCAAACACAAAGTGCTTGTTATGGTCGGGGCCACTCTCGGATATAAGAACATATTCCAGAATTTCGCCAGGGTTTTGTTGGACAATCTCCTGTAATGTTGTCTTGTAATCTTTGGTTGTCTGTGACTTTGAGTTGGTTATTTCGGGTTCAACAAATTTTAGTATATATTTGCTTGCAGGCTCAATACCGCCATCAATATAGATAGCCGCAATTATCGCCTCGAACGCATCAGCAAGTATAGACGGGCGTTTATAGCCACCGTTACGGTATTCAC
>CAZZHP010000110.1:0-3074 GCA_964653925.1 uncultured Eubacteriales bacterium
ATACTCTGCCGATTTTTTATGTATATTATTTAACTATCTTTAAAGAAATATCAAAAGCCTTGACCGAGTGAGTTAGAGCACCGATGGATATAATATCCACACCTGTTTGTGCCACCTGCTTAATATTTTGGGCAGTAATGTTTCCGCTTGCTTCGAGCAGAGCCTTGCCACCTGTAATCTCGACTGCCTGTCGCATAGTATCACAGTCCATATTATCGAGCATAATTATATCAACCTTCGCCTCTAATGCTTGTCTGAGTTCATCAAGGGTACGCACTTCAAGCTCAATCTTAACAGTATGTCCGAGTTTGCTCTTTAACTTGGCAACAGCGTTCGCTATACCACCGCCGGCATCTATATGGTTATCTTTGAGCATAGCGGCATCGGAGAGGTTATAACGGTGATTTCTGCCACCACCGACTGTAACTGCGTACTTTTGCAAAGGTCTGAGTCCTGCCAGAGTCTTGCGTGTATCGGCAATAGATGCGTTTGTACCCTCTACAAGCCTTACAACCTCAGCAGTTGCTGTTGCAATACCGCTTGTATGTTGGAGCAAATTGAGGGCCGTTCGCTCGCCTTTGAGCAAGGTGCGTGTTTTGGCGGTAACAGTAGCGATAACATCGCCTTTCTTGATTACATCGCCATCGTGCTTGTAAATTTCGTAAGTAAAATCACTTTGCAAAATCTCAAACACCCTTAGAGCAATATTTATACCGCATAATACACCGTCAGCTTTTGCGAGAAATTTTGCCGTATCGACTTGGTTTTCATCAATTAAATAATCTGTTGTGGTATCAAGATAATTTATATCCTCCAAAAGTGCGGTTTTGATTATATTGTCAACATAAATTGGGTTTATCATAGGTTTATACCGTCCTTAACTTCTTGTAAAATTATGCCTGCTACAATGGCAATACTCCTTGTATCGACATAGTTTGGGGTAATCTCGTATTTTTGGGTAACAAGGTCTGTAATTATCTCATCGACACGATTATAGGCAGCCTCTATTTTGTCAAATTTCGGGTTTACAAAATAAACATCTTGTAGTATATTCCTTACCTCTGTCTTAATACCGGCAGGCTGTTTTTTGCCGGAAATATCAGGCTTTTGAGTGCGTGGAGCAACAATCCACTTGCCCTCATCGGCAAAGTGCCTCTTTATATCCTCAGCTGCACTGCGGGCAAAAACCAAGCCTTCGAGCAACGAGTTGCTCGCAAGCCTGTTAGCACCGTGTACGCCTGTATGGGTACACTCGCCGGCAGCATACAAACCCTTTATAGAAGTCTGTGCATCAAGGTTTACATCAATACCGCCCATAAGGTAGTGCTGACAAGGGAACACCGGTATCCTGTCAACAGTCATATCAATGCCTTCATCAAGGCAACGGCTGTATATCATAGGGAACCTATCCTTGATAAATTCGGGAGATTTGTGTGTAATATCAAGGTAAAATTTATCCGAGCCTGTCTTGTCCATCTCCATCATAATTGCGTGCGACACGACATCTCGTGGGGCAAGTTCGCCCCTCTTGTCGTAATTATGGGCAAACCTCTCGCCGTTACAATTAAGCAAATATGCACCTTCGCCACGCACAGCCTCGCTGATTAAAAATCTCTCTCTGTTCTCCCTTGACGCAAAGGCTGTCGGGTGGAACTGCACCCTTGAAAGGTGCTTAATTTTCGCTCCGAGAATATGTGCGAGTGCTATACCGTCACCCGTAGCAATAGCAGAGTTTGTGGTATATTTATACACTCTGCCTATACCGCCTGTCGCTATAAGGCAGAAATTCGACCTTGCATAGTCAGGCTGTCCGTTGATTAAAAATGACACATAAAAGCCGTTCACGACCTTCTCTATATCATAGGCAATCGCGTTTTCGAGTATAGTTATATTGTTCCGTCTTGTAGCGTGTTTAAGCAGGGCGTCGATTATCGCCTTGCCTGTTGAGTCCTTGTGATGTACTATTCTGTTGCGTGAATGGCCTGCTTCGAGCGTTGTGCTTAACTTGCCTGTTACTGTATGGTCAAAGTCAACACCAAAATCTATCAGCCTGCGGACATCATCAGGACCTTGTGTTACTAATTTTTCGACCGCTGACAGATTATTCTTATATTTGCCTGCAACAATAGTATCTGCAATATGCAGGCGAAAATTGTCGTTATCTTTATCAAATACAGCCGCTACGCCACCCTGTGCAAGTGATGAGTTAGATAGCGGTAGTTCCTTTTTGGATAACATCAAGACATTAGTGTCATCATCAAATTGGAGGGCTGCATATAGTCCCGCAACACCTGTACCGATAATTATAACATCAAATTGTTGTTCCATTGAACATTACCTCTATTATTTGGTTTGTTTTAAAATTTTGTCCCTTTAAAACAATTTTATTTTTAATTTGGGGATAATAAGGATATTCCCAAAAAATTATATACTTATTTTAGTATATCACAATTTTCACCATAATTCAATAGATTTAGAATATTTTTAATATTTTAGGCGAAAATCTAATATAACTTTTGCAAAAATACAAAACTCCGCCCAAACCCTTAGGGTTTAAGCGGAGTTGCCTGTATTGTTAAAGTTAGTTTTTGCACCGCAAAGTACTACACAACAAAACTTTACATTTGCAGATATGTGTTGGTAAATTCTGTATTATTTCAAATTTGCTATGGCTGCCTCGATAAGGGCGATTTTCTCCCTCTCTTTGGCTGCCTGTCCCTTAACGGTTTCGACTACGCTTGCAGGTGCTTTTGCAATAAAGCCGGCATTGTTAAGTTTACCCTCTGATTGTGCAAGTAATTTTTGTACACTTGCCAATTCCTTTTGGAGTCTTGCAAGTTCGGCTTGCTTGTCAACAAGTTCATCAAGAGGAATATAAATCTTAGCATCAGCTGTTACCGCTGTTACCGCACCCTCAATGTCAAAACTCGAACCGACCTCGACTGATGTTGTGCTTGCCAAACGGCAGATAAACTGCTCACCATGCTCAAAAACCTGTGGTATGTTTGTAGCGATATATACCTTTGCCTTCCTTGATTGCGGAACATTCATCTCTTGTCTGCAAGTACGGATAG
>CAZZHP010000111.1:0-3051 GCA_964653925.1 uncultured Eubacteriales bacterium
ATCTTTATTACATTATTTTGATTATTTGAAAAGAGGTACTTACTATGGCTAACAAGGCAGACCGTTTTTATTTTGAAAATCTAATTTCCGCATCAGAGTTTGGTTGCAAGGCGGCCAACTACCTTCAAGAATGTTTAGATAATTTTAATGCTGACAACATCAAGCAAATGCTCGACACAATGCACGGGTATGAGCATAGTGCCGACAAGGTAAAGCACGCTATGTCAGAGGCTCTTGCAAAGGCGTTTGTAACTCCTATTGACAGAGAGGACCTTGCAGAAATCAGCCACAATGTCGACGAGGTTTCTGATACAGTTGAGGAGATTTTGCAATCTCTTTACATAAACGATATAACCGTAATTCTTCCGGAGGCAAAAGAGTTTTGCAGTAAAATTGTTAATTGCTGTTTAGGTGTTAAGGAAATGCTCGGCGAATTTATCAACTTCAAAAAGCCGGCTAAACTCTTGGCACTTATCGTTAACATAAACGACTTAGAGGAAGAGTGCGACAAATTATATATCCACGCTGTTAAAAATATCAAGTCACACACATCTGATGTGCTTGAAATTATCTCTTGGCGAGAGATTTATGATTGTATGGAGAACTGTGCTGATGCCTGCGAAAGCGTAGCAGACGCTATCGGTACAATTATAATGAAAAATTCTTAATTAGTTTATTACCCTAATATTAGTTTATTACTTTAATTTAATTCCCCTGTTTAAAGGCAACATATAGCCGTTTTGGCTACTTGTTGCTTTTCCTTTTTGGGTAACGGTAAGATTATATTATCAATATAAACTATATATTAGGGGACACTTTGCAGACCAAAGTGTCCCCTTTTTACTTTTATTTGTTCTGTTTTTATTTCCTTTTACCCTAATTAACTTAATCGTTTTGGAATAAATATTCCCTGTCTATCCCGTATTTTTCAAACACCGCAATAGTATTTACAAAACGGGAGTCTATCGAACAATGCTCCTGCGAGTAGTAGGCGTACCTTGACGCATATTCCTCATTATTTGGGATAAAATCAAACTTGATAACAGGATATTTTGTAGTTGATGTCATACCTAAGCACTCGATTAATTCCAGATTTTGCTCAATATCAGTCCTAAGTGCCTGCAATAACTCCCTGTTGCGTACGGTATTCTCACCAAAATATTTGTCAACTAACAATGCCCCGTTCTTGCTCTCGTCAATCTCAACTATCATACCTGTACTGTTTGAGTATACACTGCCGTCCATTACATAGTAATCATTTTGCATAATATACTCAACATACACAGGCTCTAAATTATCATTAAATATTGCCATCGTTTGCTTGATATAATCTATATCAGTGATAATTTCCGCCACCATATCCTTTGTCTCTTGGTTAAAGCAGAAATACCCTTGGTAATTACGGGATACTGTCCTGCCGTCATTGAGAGTATATTTTAACTCTAAGTGGGTAAAATCTACCCCCCTGTCATCTGCGTTGTAAAAGTCACTATCTACCCTTGATATAAAGTCATTACCGATAGAATACGGCTTTTTGATGTTCTCTGTTATGCCTTCAACAACAAGCTTGTGGAGTTTTACAATTTTTTCTATATCTTCTGCCTCTGTTGCCACATATTTATCTATCGGTGTGTTTTCACCCATATATGCCTCTATGTTTGTTTGATTTACAACTAAATTTTTATTAACCATAAAGGATACAGACTTGACTTCTTCTGCCTTTGGTACATAAACATCATAACCTGCACCGCCAAAAGCAAGCACTGTGTAGGTAATCATAACACAAATAAACATAACCACAAGGTATGTCATACTGCGCTTAAATCTGGCGAAACTATGCACATATACAACCTGTAACAGAGTGTGAATTACAACTATGCCGATTATCGCACCTACGACAAACCATATAGTACCTGCCCTGCCGTTGCTACCCTCAGCCCTTACAATGCTTGATAATATATAGCCTCCGAGCAAACCTGCGACAAAGTCAGCCAACGAGCGAATTATAACTTGCGGTGCTGCGATAGGTACACCGTTTTGGGCTTTTTCACTCTTTCTGCCCCTAATGAGCAGGTAACATATTGCCATACAAGCAACTATAAAGAATATCCACCAGATAACAAACCCCACACCATTGAAGTTGTATGACAAGTCTGTGCCAAACAATAATGTCTTAAAGTATCCCCAAAATACGATTTGAATTGGCGAGAGGGCCGACAGTATGGATAAATCTACATTTTCAAAGCCGACAAACCCAGGTATAATCTGATTAGGTAAATACAAAATCATAGCAATTACCATTGGCCATAAGCCTGAAATAGTCATATAGGATACAATCACATTAGAAATTGTTCCCGAACAAACCGCAAATACCGATAACATACTTACATTTGCTAATATTGACAGTATAAGCCACGCAAAACCCTTGTATACTTCGACTGTACCATTAGGAGTCGAAAATGCCGATATAATAGCCGATGTTACGGTCATAACCAAAATTGGCACAATAACAATAGTGAGTATAGCCAAATACCTTGCAAAGAACTGTGTCCGTCTGGTTATCGGCAACGAGCCGAACAGGTCAAGTGTCCTCTTGTTATGCAAATAAGAGAATACCGTCGCACTCAATATAAGTGCAAACACTATTGCCACAGCAGAGAAAACACCGCCGTACAATGCCTTTATAAATATATCTTGGTCACTTCTGTTAGAACTTACTATCCTGTTCATTTCGACAAAAATTTGCACGAACGGCAACGCAAAGAACAAGATTACCGAGTAAGGTATCGCCAAGTTGCTGTGTTTTCTGACTATCCAGCGGTATAACGAAAACCCCTGCTTGAAATCTGACAACTTATTAGAGTATGTTGTTGATGTCATAACCTGCACCCTCCATTTCACTAATAAATACTTCTTCTAATGTAAGTGGCAAAGACTCCATAAACACAGGCAGAAGTGCCTGCAAGTCGCTGATAATCTGGTCTTTGTCACCCTTAATTACAAGGTTAAATAAATTGCCGTTACGCTTTTGGCTGACAATCTTGAAGTTCT
>CAZZHP010000112.1:0-3031 GCA_964653925.1 uncultured Eubacteriales bacterium
ATGTAAGCGGTAGCGGTACTAACCAAATCAAGTTTGCTTACACAGTTAAGTCAAGCGATAGAGGTATGATAGCTGCTAACAATGCAATTATAACAAGCAACGGCTCAGTTGCCGAGAACGCATTTGGTGCAGAGTATAGTGCAGTAGTTGAAAGATACACTCTACTCGGCAGTGTAGGTATGGACCCAAGCGTATCAACCTATGATGTAACAGCTGTTGCTGCAACAGCAGGCAACCAACATTCAGCCTCAGGCACAGAGGGCCCTGCATCTAATGTTATTGATAACAACACTTCAACAATTTGGCATACATCTTATGCAAACAGTGCAAGCACTTGCAACGCTGAGGACAGATGGATTCAACTTGACCTTGGCAGCAATCAAAAGGTAAACACAGTTCGTTATTTACCGAGAACCGGTTCGAGCAACGGTAGATTTACAAAATACGAAATTCAAGTTTGCAAAGATGGCGAGAATTCATTTACAACAGTAGCAACGGGCAGTTGGTCAGATACAACTGAGTGGCAATTTGCAAGTTTTGATACAGTAAACGCAAGATACATCAGAGTTTTGGGTACAGAGGCTCGTAACAACTTTGGCTCTTGTGCAGAACTCAGAGCAGCTAATATCCCTAATTTAGATACAGATGTTTATGAGGTAGGCGATGTTAACAATGACGGCTCTATAGATGGCTTAGATGTTACTGCAATACTCAAAACTATCGTTAAATTTACAGTTGGGGGCTTTGATGAAACAGTTGCTGATGTAAACGGCGATGGCAAAATCAATGTCAAAGACGCAACAACATTACAAAAACAAATTGTAGGCTTAGAGGCTTGATTTGTTGATTAGTTAAACTAAAAAGATAAATGGCTATTACTTAATGTAGTAGCCATTTTTTTATTTACAGGGGTTAACGAGGGTAAAATTTGCTACCATCTGCCGTAATAATTCGGCCAAGATAACTGATAAAAATTGTCAAAATAATATTAAAAAATAAAACGATAAATGCTTGACCTTGTGCTAAAAATTAGTTATAATTTTAAATATAATATATTATATTTTTGGAAGGGGTATAAATAATTATGAGGAAATTTTTGTCATTATTTTTGATTTTGGTTTGCATTATCACAATGTTTAGCGTAAATGCCGGCGCGGCCGGCTTTGAGTTTGATTTTGAGCGAGATGGTGAGAAAGTCGCACTAACTACCGATACTTTGCTTATGATTAGCCTTGACACAGGTGATGTGATATTTGACAAAAATGCGAGCGAAAAACGGTATCCAGCATCAGTCACCAAGATAATGACCTATTGTGTTGTTGTCGATAAAATCAAGGACTTCAACACAAAAGTGCCTATCAAGGAGGAACTTATCGACCAACTTGCCGGTACAGATTCTTCACTTGCGGGACTTGAATATCATATTGGCGGAGAAATGACAGTCAAGGACCTGTTATATTGCCTTATGGTTTCATCGGGTAATGATGCGGCCTTAGCGTTGGCAGATTATGTAGGCGGTAGCGAGGCAGAATTTGTCAAGCTGATGAATGACAAGGCAAAGGAACTCGGCTGTAATGACACGCATTTTGAAAATTCGCACGGTTTACATAATGATAATCACTACACAACGGCCTATGATGTTGCTAAGATTACTAATTACGCATTATCCTTGCCTATGTTTGAGGAGATTACCAACACAACCGAGTATTATTGCGAGGGCGATACCTACCCGATAGTAACCACAAACTATATGATTGATGAAAACCGAGGCGGTTTGTATTATTATAGATACGCAAAGGGTATCAAAACAGGCAGTACCGATGCCGCAGGCAAATGCCTTGTTTCGACCGCTGTCTATAACGGCTACACATATTTGATTGTTGCACTTAATGCACCGTCAGATGCCGACTACAATTACGCTATGATTGACTCGGCTAATTTGTACAGATGGGCATTTTTAGGTTTTGAACTTTACCCTGTTGCCACCGATGCAACTCCGATTTGCGAGCAGAAAATTGAACTTGCGTGGAAGAAAAGTGGCGTTATTTTAACCTCTGAGGTGAATTATTCTACAATTTTGCCAAACGGTGTAGAGGACAGCGACATAACAATAGAGCCACATATTGCCGAAACCATTGACGCACCTATACAAAAGGGGCAGGTTTTAGGCACTGCCGATGTATATTACAAGGAAAACTTCATCAAAACAATTAACCTTGTTTCGTCCGAGACAGTCGAGCGTAGTTGGGTGTTGGTGGTACTACGGGAACTGAAAAGTATTGTTACAAATGTAACTTTCTTGATTGTTGCGAGCGTGGTCATAGTCCTGCTTATGCTGTTTATAATTGTGATAACAAGTTATAAAAAGTGGAAAAACAGACAAAGATACCTCGAAAACAGGCGAAGAATGGCCACCACCACCGATACAAAAGAAACTGTAAATACCAAAGAAAAAACAAAAGTATGATTGAATTAACACAGAGCAGTTACGGCAGGATATATAAATTTTTTAGGGATAATAAATTATGCTACAAGTTGCTGTGCCTTGTGTACAGGGTGTTCCCAATTATAATTGCAGGCGGTTATGTTGTAACAGTCACTTCGGCAATTTTAAGTGAGGTACAAAAGGCAAGGGTAGTTATCGTTATCCCCGCTATAACATTTTGTTTAGTTTCTGTAATTCGAAAAATTTTTAACAAGCCCCGCCCTTACGAAGTGCTTGAAATCAAGCCGTTAATTTACAAGGACAAATTAGGCAAATCTTTCCCAAGCAGACACTGTGCAAGTGCGTTTGTTATCAGCGTTTGTATTATGCTTTATATTAATCTTTGGGTGGGTTTGGCATTTGTGCTGATGTCGGTTTGTGTTGCAGTTAGCAGGGTTTTGGCTGGTGTACACTTTGTCCGAGATGTACTGTTCGGCTCGGTATTTGGTATATTTATGGCAGTTTTAGGTCTGCTCGTTATTTAGGTGTTATTGCCCCACGCACTTGACATAGTGTGTGGGGTTTGCTATAATTGTAGGCGGACTT
>CAZZHP010000113.1:0-2955 GCA_964653925.1 uncultured Eubacteriales bacterium
AGGCTTATGGCTGACGGCAAGGTTTATAGCGGTAACGGCGTTTCTACCGATATAGTCGGTGCGTGCATTCGTGCTTACATAAATGCACTTAACAAGATAGTTTATGCCGAAGACTGATCCGTGCAAAGCACTGATAGGAAGGAGATTTATATGCAAATAGCTTTTTCTACAAAAAATGTTGTTTCGGACTCTTTTTTGGGACTTTGCAATATTGCCTCAGAGTATAATTTTAACGGGTTTGAAATTTATAATGCCAAGAGCGAACAAATCGAGCATATAGACAGTATTTTTAATTCCAACTTTATAACATCTTCAAAGCGTAAGTTGGTAAACAGACACATAAACATTACTGCCCTGACATTTAATCAGATTATAAATGCCGATACCGATTTCTCGCTTTTAGATGAATATATTGATTTTGCGATAAATGTTGCGGTAAAGTATGTTATAGTTAATGTTGACAAATCACAGGATTACGCTCAAATCAAGTCATTATTTGCTAACATAATAGATAAGGCGGAGCGTTTTGGTATTACTATTTTGTTTGAAACTACCGGAGATTTCAGCAATACTAACGAGGTACTCAAACTTATAAATACCTTTGAGAGTGTTGCTGTCGGTGTTGCTTGGAACATCAGACAAACTTACTTTGATGCAAGTGAAACTGCCGACCAAACTATTCAAAATTTGGGTGCATATATCAAATATGTGCGTATCGGCGACAGAAAGGACAACACAGATGTACTTATCGGTGATGGTTCTTTGCCTGTTGATGAGTTTGTTAATGCCCTAAACTCGCTTAACTATGACGGTTACATTTGTGTAGACTGGAACGAGCAGACAACAGACTACGACATCGTTTTGACTCATTTTGAGAACTATATGTCTAACATAAACACGGATAAAAAGCAAACCGAAGTATACTACAACCGTAGCAGGACAGGTACTTTTGCTTGGAGAAGGTACGATGTACTCGACCTGACTTTCTCGCAAGTACTTGACAGAATGGCTGAGCAATATCCGGACCAATATGCCTTTAAATACACAACACTTGACTACACAAGAACTTACAAAGAATTTAGAGAAGATGTAGACAGGGTTGCCGCTGCGTTAATTTCGCTCGGTGTCGAGGCAGGACATCATGTTGCAATATGGGCAACTAATATCCCGCAGTGGTTTTTGACCTTCTGGGCAAGTGTCAAGATTGGTGCTGTACTTGTTACAGTTAATACCGCATACAAAATACACGAGGTTGAGTACTTATTAAGGCAGTCAGACACTCACACCCTTGTTATGATTGAGGAATGCAAAGATTCTAATTACAAGGAAATTATCGAGGAACTTTGCCCTGAACTCAAAAATCTCAAAGAGGGCAAGCCTTTGTATTCCAAAAAATTACCTTTCCTTCGTAATGTTGTTACCGTTGGTTTTAATATGGACGGTTGCCTTGAATGGAACGATATGGTTAAAAGGTCAACCCTTGTCCCGCAGGAGGAGGTTCGCCGTAGGGCATCTAATGTTCATCCTGATGATGTTTGCAATATGCAATATACCTCAGGCACTACCGGCTTCCCTAAGGGGGTAATGCTCACCCACACAAACATAGTGAACAACGGCAAAATTATCGGTGATAGAATGGACTTGTCAACCGCTGACAGAATGATGTTACAAGTGCCTATGTTCCACTGTTTTGGTATGGTGCTTTCGATGGCCTCTGTGATGACTCACGGCGGTACATTATCACCTTTGCCTTATTTTTCGCCAAAATCTTCGCTTGCTTGTATAAATAACGAGAAGATAACCTGCTTTAACGGTGTCCCTACAATGTTTATCGCTATGTTCAGCCACAAAGATTTTGCGAACACGGACTTCTCTTATATGCGTACGGGAATTATGGCAGGTGCAAACTGCCCACCTGAACTTATGCGTAGGGCGGCATCAGAGATGAATATGACCGAGATTGTCAGCGTTTACGGTCAAACAGAGGCGTCCCCTGGCTGTACAATGGGCGAAGTAAACGAAGATTTAGACCATAGGGTTGAGACTGTCGGCAGTGCGTTCCCAAATGTTGAATGTAAGATTATCGACCCAGAAACTAACGAGGAACTACCTGTCGGTCAGAACGGTGAGTTTGTCGTTCGTGGGTTTAACATTATGAAAGGATACTACAAGATGCCAAAAGCAACCGAACAGACTATTGACAAAGACGGCTGGCTACACAGCGGTGATATTTGTTGCAAGACTGAGGACGGCTACTACAAGGTAACAGGCAGGCTCAAAGATATGATTATTCGCGGCGGTGAGAATTTGTACCCACGAGAGATAGAGGAATTTTACCTTACACACGACAAGGTTAAAGATGTTCAGGTTGTCGGTGTGCCTGACCAGCGTTACGGTGAGGAGGCTTGTGCGTGGATAATCTTGCACAAGGGCGAAACCTCAAACGAGGAAGAAATGCGTGAGTACGGCAATTCACACATGGCAAAACATAAGGTACCGAGATATTTTGTATTTACAGGCGAGTTCCCAATGAATGCCGCCGGAAAAATCTTAAAATACAAGATGAAAGATGAGTCTGTCAAACTTTTGAATTTGCAATAATCTGATTTTTGACTAAAATATAAATCTTATAACAAAATGTGAGTGGCATATTGCGACTCACATTTTTGCTATTTATAAAATTATTTTAAAATATTGATATATTTTAAGGGGACAATTTAGTAAGCAAAGTGTCCCATATTGCCGAGCCTGTATATTACATAATTTTTAATATGAAATTTTACATATTTTCTTGACAATATTTTGCAAATAGTATATAATTATATTAACTAAATATATTGGTTAACTGCCGATAATATTGTAGAATATTGATAATTAGTTTGCATTTTATTATTTATTTTTGGAGGTAGCAATATGTATAAACTAAAACTTAAACGATTTTTTTCAATTTTACTT
>CAZZHP010000114.1:0-2939 GCA_964653925.1 uncultured Eubacteriales bacterium
TATACAGTTTACAATATATATTGTACTTTTAACATAACTACCACAATATTTTGTGGTAACTGTTCTATTTTGCATATATGTTGTGTTTTACCTAATTTGATTATTTTTAAAGAAAAGGAGCCTGTAAACTATGATTACCGAGATTGTTAAAAGAGACGGCAGAAAAGTAAAGTTTGATATTAGAAAAATTGCTGACGCTATATTCCAAGCAGCACAAGCTATCGGCGGTAATGACTACGAGGAATCCACTGCACTTGCTGTTCAGGTTTGCAATTATATTGAAAACGAACTACATTCAACCGAGCCTACCGTTGAACAGGTGCAGGATGTTGTAGAAAAAATACTTATCGAGAACGGCCACGCAAGAACCGCCAAGGAATATATCCTTTACAGAAGTGAACGCACGAAAATTCGTGAGATGAATACAAAACTTATGAAGATTTACGAGGATTTAACCTTTAAATCCGCAAAGGATAACGATATCAAGCGTGAGAATGCAAATATTGACGGCGACACCGCTATGGGTACTATGCTCAAATACGGCTCTGAGGGTGCTAAGCAATTCTACGAGATGTATATACTCAACCCTAAGCACGCCAAAGCCCACAACAACGGCGATATTCACATACATGACCTCGACTTTTTGACACTTACAACTACTTGTTGTCAAATAGACCTTGTTAAACTTTTTGATGGTGGCTTCTGTACAGGACACGGATTTTTGCGTGAGCCAAACGATATAGCGTCTTACTCCGCTCTTGCTTGTATCGCTATTCAATCAAACCAAAATGACCAACACGGCGGACAAAGTGTGCCTAACTTTGATTATGCTATGTCAAAAGGTGTTGCCAAAACTTACCGCAAACTTTACAGACAGAACCTGACCCGTGCCGTTGAGTTGCTTGTTGATGATGAAAACGGTGCTGAGGCAGTTAAGTCTATCTGCGACAAAGCGGAGGAAATTACAGGCGATAAGCCAAAATTCCAAGACGGCTCTGTATATATGGCAGAGGAACTTAAAATTTTGACCGAAAAATTCGGCGAAAAACTTGCGGGTAAAATCCAAAGATTTGCCTATAATCATGCAGAAAAAGAGACCGACCGTGCTTGTTATCAGGCTATGGAGGCACTTATACACAACCTTAACACTATGCACAGCCGTGCCGGTGCTCAAATTCCGTTCAGTTCGCTTAACTATGGTACAGATACAACCCCTGAGGGCAGACTGGTAATCAAGAATGTTCTGCTTGCTACCGAATCGGGTCTTGGCAACGGCGAAACACCTATCTTCCCTATTCATATATTTAAAGTTAAAGAGGGCATAAATTATAACAAAGAGGACCCTAACTACGATTTGTTTAAACTTGCTTGCAGAGTTTCTGCCAAGAGATTGTTCCCTAACTTCTCTTTCCTTGACGCTCCGTTCAACGCACAATATTACAAAGAGGGTCACCCTGAAACAGAATGTGCTTATATGGGTTGCAGAACTCGTGTTATTGCGAATGTTCACGATAAATCAAGAGAAATTGTAAACGGCCGTGGCAACCTCAGTTTTACCTCTATCAACTTGCCTCGACTTGCTATACTTTCGCATGGCAATATTGACTTCTTCTTTGAACAACTTGACAGGATAATCGACACTGTAATTGACCAATTGCTTGAAAGATTTGAGATACAATGTCAAAAACTTGTCAAGAATTATCCGTTCCTTATGGGACAAGGTGTCTGGATAGATAGCGACAGCCTTGGCGAGAATGACAGTGTCCGTGAGGTATTAAAGCACGGTACACTTACCTGTGGCTTTATCGGACTTGCAGAATGTTTGAAGGCCCTTACAGGCAAGCACCACGGCGAAAGTGCCGACTCGCAAAAACTCGGACTTGAAATTGTCGGCTATATGCGTAAGAGAATGAACCAAGCGTGCGATAAGTACAAACTTAATTTTTCACTTATAGCAACTCCTGCTGAGGGACTTTCTGGTAGATTTGTTAAAATTGACAAAAAACGCTTTGGTGTAATCGAGGGCGTTACCGACAGAGATTACTACACAAACTCTTTCCATATCCCTGTTTATTACAATATCTCTGCGTTTGAGAAGATTAAACTTGAAGCCCCTTACCACAACCTTACAAACGGCGGACATATATCTTATGTTGAGCTTGACGGTGACCCTTGCCAAAATCTCGAAGCGTTCGAGCAAATTATAAGATATATGAAAGAATGTGGCATAGGCTACGGCTCTATCAACCACCCTGTTGACCGTGATCCTGTTTGCGGATATAACGGAATTATAAACGATGTTTGTCCTCAATGTGGCAGACAAGAGGGCCACGAGGGCGTTAGCTTTGAGCGTATTAGGAGAATTACCGGCTACTTAGTTGGTACTGTTGACCGCTTTAACAACGGTAAGCGTGCTGAGGAAAGGGACAGAGTTAAGCACGCTGTGTGTAAATGTGATTGTGACTAATATGGACAAATTGAGAATTGCCGGCATTGTTGACGAGTCAATCGTTGACGGGCCAAGTATAAGAATGACTATATTTGTGCAGGGTTGCCCTCATCACTGTAACGGTTGTCACAATGCCCACACTTGGGACTTTGACGGCGGACACGAGATGAGTACAGATGATATAATTGCGAAGGCACTTAAAAATCCGCTAATTAAGGGAATTACGCTATCGGGCGGTGAGCCTTTTTGTCAGGCGAGGGCCTTGACAGAAGTCGCAAGGGCAGTTAAAGAAAAGGGACTTAATGTCTTTGCTTACAGCGGTTACACCTTTGAGGAACTTTTAAACGGCTTTGATAAACACCCCGAATGGCGAGATTTGCTTGAACAATGTGATTATCTTGTTGACGGCAAATTTATACAAGCTGAAAAAAGTCTTGCCCTGCGTTTTAGGGGCAGTAGAAATCAGCGTATCCTCGATGTTAAAAAATCA
>CAZZHP010000115.1:0-2920 GCA_964653925.1 uncultured Eubacteriales bacterium
TGAGCAAATATCTGCCCGTTTGGTTATCAAACTCGACCCTTGCATAATGCCCCGTGACAATATAATCACAGCCAAGTTCCTTAGCATGCTCAAATAGTTTGGTAAATTTGAGGTGTCTGTTGCAGTCTATACAAGGGTTAGGTGTAGCACCGTTCTCGTAAGCAAAGATAAATTTATCAACGACCGCCTCTTTGAACCTATCGGTAAAATTAAAAACATCGTAAGGAATATCAAGTTCTTTGGCAACGCACCGTGCGTCATCAATATCCTTTTGGGTACAACAGGAGTGTTCCTGCACGGCGGTATCCTCGCTGTTAAATAACTTCATAGTAACGCCTATACAGTCATAGCCACGCTCTTTCATAAGGCACGCAGCCACGCTCGAATCAACGCCACCGCTCATAGCAATAAGTACCTTTTTCAATTTATCACCCGCAATTTAGCCTAATTCAATCATTCTGTCAATACAAACCCTTGCCTTGTCGATGGTTTCTCGGTCAAGGGTGATTTCTTCGCCACCGTTACCACAAACGGCATTGTATACATCAACAAGAGTTGTAATCTTCATATTAGCACAGATAAGGTTTTTGGATAACGGATAAAAACGCTTATCAGGACATCTGTATGATAATTCCTCTGCGATACTGTTCTCCGTACCGATAATAAATTCCTTGCTGTCGGACTTGATAGCATAATCCATAATGCCTGAGGTCGAGCCGACATAGTCCGAGTGTTTAACAACTTCCGGTGTACACTCAGGGTGTACCAAAAATTTAGCATTAGGGTGCAGAGCCTTGGCTTTGAGCACTTCGCTCTCGTTAATTTTTGCGTGGGTCGGACAGCCACCGCTCAATAATTTAAAGTTCTTGTCAGGTAATTGTTTGGAAACATAATCACCAAGGTTGCAATCTGGGATAAACAGAATATTTTTGTTAGGCAGTTTGCCGACAATTTTAACGGCAGATGACGAGGTTACGCAAACATCGCAGATTGTTTTGAGGTCGGTCGTAGTGTTTATATAAGCGACAACGGTATAGTCTGGGTACAACTCCTTGATATTTTGGATAATCTCCTTATCCATTTGCTCTGCCATCGGACAGCCTGCCTGTGAGTTTGCAAGTATAACCCTTTTATCCTCTGACAAAAGTTTGACAGTCTCTGCCATAAATCTGACACCGCACATAATAACGGTCTTTTGAGGTACAGATTTAGCCTTGACACTAAGTGCGAACGAGTCACCCGTAAAGTCGGCAACCTCTTTTATCTCCATAGATTGATAACTATGAGCAAGTATGCATACATCATTTTGCTTTTTGAGTCGGAGTATTTCCTCTTGCATTTCTCTAACGGTCATAATAAAATCTCCTTGTATATACAAATATAGTTATATCCTTTTTTATGCCATTATACCACAAAATTTTAATAATATCAACTGATATAGATTTAAAAATGATTTTTTAATTTTTGCGAAATCTTATTTTGACCTCGTCGGCTTATACTTTTTAAGTTCACGCAAGTTATTTATCGTTAATTGTTTAAAGTTAAATTGCATTTTGGTGAAAAATAGGTGAAAAAAGGTAAAAAATTACAAATACATATTGAAAGTTTTAAAGAATTGTGATACAATCTTTGTAGGGTAGTTAAAGTGTATAAATATTTTAAAATCAAACCATTGTGCGATAAATCAATGTACTTAAAGTACAGCGGATATACAGTGGGGGTCACATTATAATTTAATAGGGGTACATATTATAATAGTGATTATAAATATTAGATTTACAGTAACTACACAAAAAATTGAGGAGATGTAAATATGGAGAGGATTTTTAAATTTTTAGTGTCAGTGGTATTGTCATCAATAATTTTAGCAGGTATGGTTACGACTGTATTGGCAAACGAAGTATCTGAAAACGAAGAATACTATCAAAGGTCAATGGAGGCAATAATTGCAAACCAAGAAACCATAAATGATGATGTTAGGAAGGCGTATTATCATTTTAGTTCGGACAGTGATTTAGATATATCTGACGGTCTTAAAAGCGAAGATATAGGCGGCGAGATTGACTTATCAAACTTATTTTGCGTTTATTCCCTTGCAAACGGTGACAAAGAATGGTTCTATGACAAAAACAGCACAACAGATACAATTTTGGGCTATATAGATTACGAAAGAACAGAATGGCTATATGAGTATGTTATAGGTGACTGGATAGTGATTGTAAGTTATAGAGTAAGTCAAGACGGCGAATTATACGGTACAGGAACATACAATGCAAGGGAACTTGAAAAAGGCCTTACAAAAGATGTTATCAATAAAACACTCGGTGGATATATTGAAAATGACTATATATTGTGTTATACATATAATTCGGATTATTCAGCTATTATATTTGATAAATCAGGTAAGGCGTTTGGATTTGGTGATTTGTGGGGAACAGAAGGATACGGTGTATTTGATTTTGACGAAGTTAAAGCTAATGCAATAAAAAATACCGAAGATAGCAATAATCTGCAAGTACAAGAGGCAAGCGAGCCTATGTATGGCTCTAATCTAATAGATACCTCAAAAATGCAAACTATCGAAAATGTAGTTCCAAAAAATAATTCGGGGCAGAATATTCAGGTTGCGGTTGTTTTGGTTTTAGCAATAATTGCTATGATTATATCAGGCAGAAAAATGTATGAAACATACGATTAATTTAAAAATCTTACGGTTATCTTGACCGTAAGATTTTTTTGGCTTTATTAAATTGAAATAAACTAAAAAAACTATTGCAAATAATAGGGTTTTTATGTATAATAAAAGGTAATGATTAAATATTGTTAATATATAGGTTATTACATTATAATAAATGCTATATCTTGTGTTATGACCTTGTAATACGGAGGAAAATGAAAATGGCTAATGAAAATAAAAAGT
>CAZZHP010000116.1:0-2835 GCA_964653925.1 uncultured Eubacteriales bacterium
CGCAACACAGAGGGACTGTTTGTAACAGAGGGGACAAGGCTTTGTTTGGAGGCTTTGAAAAGCAAATTTGTCATTGAATATGTTTGTTTTTCAGAATCTTTTTATAGCAGAAGTTATGATATTTGTTTAAAGTTTAAAGAGAAGTGTCAATGCTTTATATTCTCTGACTCTCTTTTTGCTAATATTTGTGATACACAATCACCGCAAGGTGTACTTTGTGTGATAAAAACACTTGACAAACATCAATATTCTGGTACAATAAAACTTGGTGGGAAAATTTTAACACTCGAAAATTTACAGGACCCTAATAATATGGGTACTATTTTGCGTACAGCTGAGGCATTTGGCATTGATACTATCGTGTTGACTTCAAATTGTTGCGATATATACAGTCCAAAGGTTGTGCGTGGCAGTATGGGTGCAATTTTCAGGCAGGAATTTCTTATTACAGATGATTTGCCTAATTTGTTGATTAATTACAATAGGTACGCTACATCTTACGCCGCCGTTTTGGATAGCACATCTGTTCCTGTAACAGAGGTAGACTTTTGTCAAAATTGTATGGCAATAATTGGCAACGAGGGTAACGGCATAACTAAACAGGTTGCGGACCTATCAACTCATAAAATTATTATACCTATGGCCGGCGGTGCAGAGTCGCTGAATGCTGCTATTGCGTCAAGCATTCTTATGTGGGAAATGGTAAGATGAACAATAAGTTATATTGGGTGTGGCTATCGTTAGCACTTGGTTATCAACAACACAGTGTGGCACTGATTTATAATATTTATAAAGATATATCGATTTTTTATAATGGTAAGGAATTTGAGTGGGGTTTCTGCGGTTTATTTTCTAATGCAGAACTAAATAAACTCCGCAAGACAAGTTTAGCAGATGCCCAGAGGGTAATTGATAAATGTACTCAGCTGGGGATAGAAGTAATTTCTATCGAGGACAGTAATTATCCGCAAAATTTGCGTGAAATTTACGCACCTCCTGCTGTATTATATGTAAAGGGCAATATGCCTGACTTTAACTCTGTATTATCACTTTCGGTAGTCGGCACACGGAGGGCAACCCAATATGGTATAAAAGTCGCCTTTGATTTTTCTTATAATATCTCCAAATATGGAGTTATAATAGTCAGTGGCGGTGCGTTGGGCATAGACAGTTCAGCACATAACGGTGCGTTGCGTAGTTCAGGCACTACTGTTTGTGTGCTTGGTTGCGGTATTGAGTATGATTATCTAAGACAAAATAAAAGTATGCGTGAGGCAATAACAGTCAGCGGTTGTGTTATATCCGAATATCCGCCGGACACTCCATCTTATCCGTATAATTTTCCTGCACGCAATCGTATTATATCAGCACTTTCGAGCGGTGTATTAGTAGTTGAGGCGGGCGAATTAAGCGGTTCGCTTATAACCGCAAATATCGCTATCGAGCAGGGTAAAGATGTGTTTGCTGTTATGGGTAATGTTGACTCCCCTATGTCGAGGGGGAGCAATAAACTTATCAGAGACGGTGCTATACCTGTTTGCAATTATCGTGATATATTAGAATATTATGGCTTTGATAAAATTCCGCTGAATGATGATATAGCAGATTTTGGTGATGATTTAGCTGATATTCAGGTTAAAAAAGCTGATAGTAAATTGCCAAAAAATAAACAAATAAACAAAGACGAGGTAAACTTCGAGCCTGTCCATCGTACAGATTTAGAACTCGATGAGATAGAAAATCAAATTTATATGGCACTAAATTCAGACGCTATCCATATAGATGATTTGGCAGCCAAACTTGGTATGCCGGTTTTCAGAATTTTACCGATAATGACCAACCTTGAACTTATGGGAATAATAGAAAATACAGGTTCAAGATGTTACAAAATAAAATAAAAATAAAAAATAATGTGAGGTACTTAGCAGATGTCAAAACTCGTTATAGTCGAATCACCGGCAAAGGCAAAAACAATAAAAAAATATTTAGGAAAAGATTACGAAGTTGTTGCGTCTATGGGTCATGTCCGTGATTTACCTGAGGCAAGACTTTGTGTCGATATAAAGAACAATTATGAGCCAAAATATTCAATTATAAAAGGCAAAGAGAAACTTGTAACAGAGTTAAAAAGACTTGCCAAAAAGAGTGATGAGGTTTATCTTGCAACTGACCCTGACCGTGAGGGCGAGGCTATCTCTTGGCATTTAGCATATATTTTGGGTCTTGATTTAGATGCTGTTGATAGGGTAGAATTTAACGAAATAACCAAAACAGGTGTACAGAATGGTATGCAGAATTTACGCAAGATTAACATAGACTTGGTAAATGCACAACAGGCAAGGCGTGTGCTTGACCGTTTGGTTGGATACAAATTAAGCCCGTTTATATCACAAAAAATTCGTCGGGGACTTTCTGCCGGCAGGGTGCAGTCTGTTGCACTTAAACTTGTTGTAGACAGAGAGAACGAAATTCGCAAATTTAAGCCTGAGGAATATTGGACCGTAGACGCCAAATTTATCCCAAAGGGCAGCCGCAGGACTTTTACCGCCTCTTTGTACGGTGATGCAAACGGCAAGATAAAAATTAGTTCGCAACAGCAGGCAGAAGAAATACTTAATAAATTAGAAAATGCCGATTATATTGTAACTTCGATTAAGAACGGTACTCGGCATAAGTCTCCTGCTCCGCCGTTTATTACCTCAACTTTGCAGCAAGAAGCGTCAAGGAAACTCGGTTTTCAGTCCAAGAGAACTATGAAAACAGCCCAAGAATTATACGAAGGTGTCGATGTCGAGGGTATGGGTGCAGTCGGTTTAATCACTTATATGAGAACTG
>CAZZHP010000117.1:0-2765 GCA_964653925.1 uncultured Eubacteriales bacterium
ACATCGCCAATCGAGGCGGAGAATATGATAAATAATACAGGTTGCGATTTAGTTATGATAGGCAGGGGGGCATTAGGTAACCCGTGGCTGTTTAGACAAATCAACGCTTATTTTGATACAGACAAGCTCATACCTCTACCGACCCTTGAGGAGCGAATGATAACAATGGTACATCATATAGAAAATATGTGTAAATACAAGGGCGAGATTATCGGTATGAGGGAGGCCCGTAAGCATATAGCATATTATTTTAAGGGTATGCACGGTGCGGCTGAATTACGCAAAAAGTCGGGTACGGTCTGCACACTACAAGATTTATATAATCTTGTAAAAGAGGCTTTTATTGCACAGCAAGTGCATTTATAATAAAGCAATTTATATATTCTATTATGTAGAGAACTTTTAAATAAAGAAAGGAAGTTTTGTAAATGGCAGTAGATTTATTGCACAGTATTGACTTTGTCAGGAAATATGACAGCGAGGTTGGAGATGCTATGTTGTTGGAGCAAAATCGCCAACGCAGAAACCTCGAACTTATTGCAAGCGAAAACATTGTTTCGCCGGCTGTTATGGCGGCTATGGGCTCATTACTCACAAACAAATATGCGGAGGGATACCCAAGCAAGAGATACTATGGCGGCTGCGAATGTGTCGATATAGTCGAAGAAATAGCAAGAAAGAGAGCTTGTGAATTGTTCGGTGCAGAACACGCAAATGTTCAACCTCATTCAGGTGCACAGGCAAATATGGCTGTTTATTTTGCTATGCTCGAAACAGGCGACACAGTAATGGGTATGAATCTTAACGAGGGAGGACATCTTACACACGGCTCACCTGTTAATATGTCAGGTAAATATTTTAACTTTGTTGCTTATGGAGTTGATCCGGAAACACATCGTATTGATTATGATAAGGTTATGCAAATTGCCCTTGAATGTAAACCAAAGCTTATCGTTTGCGGTGCAAGTGCATACCCAAGAATTATAGATTTTGCTAAATTCAGGGAGATTGCCGATGCTTGCGGTGCTTATCTTATGGTCGATATGGCACATATTGCAGGTCTTGTTGCAGCAGGTGTACACCCAAGTCCGGTACCTTATGCTGATTTTGTTACAACTACAACTCACAAGACTTTGCGTGGACCTCGTGGCGGTATGATTTTATGCCGTGAAGAATATGCAAAAGCAATAGATAAGGCAATATTCCCAGGTACACAGGGCGGTCCTCTCATGCACACTATTGCCAGCAAGGCTGTTTGCCTGGGCGAGGCTGCTAAGCCGGAATTTAAGGCTTATGGCGAACAAATTGTTAAAAACAGCAAGACACTCGCTAATGCACTTGTAGAGCGTGGCTATAAGCTTGTAAGCGGTGGCACAGATAACCATGTTATGTTACTTGACTTGCGTGATATGGATATTACAGGTAAAGAACTCGAACACAGACTTGACGAAGTTTACATTACTGTAAACAAAAACACTGTTCCAAACGAACCAAGAAGTCCGTTCGTTACAAGCGGTATCAGAATTGGTACTCCTGCCGTAACTACAAGAGGACTCAAAGAGGGAGATATGCTTGTAATTGCAGAGTGCATTGACCTTGTTATCAAGGACTTTGATAACAATGCCGATAAAGTTCGTGCTATGGTTACAGAACTTTGCCAAAAATATCCTTTATACGAATAATTTATATAATCAAATTTACATAAGTTTAATTTTAAGGAAGTGTTAGTTAATGTCGACACCTTTGGCAGAGCGTATTCGACCAAATTCACTTGATGATATTTTCGGACAAAAGCACATACTTGCCGATGGTAAACCTTTGCGTAAAATTATCGAGAACGGCAATATTCCTAACCTGATATTTTACGGCCCATCTGGTGTTGGCAAGACAACCCTTGCTACCTATATAGCAAACCAAACTAACAAAACTTTTCATAAATTAAACGGCACAACTGCCTCAACATCGGATATAAAAGATATAGTCGCAAGCATAGGCACATTTTCCAATATGAACGGAATTTTGCTGTACCTTGATGAGATACAATATCTTAACAAAAAACAACAGCAAACCCTGCTCCAATATATCGAAAACGGCGACATAACATTAGTCGCCTCAACGACCGAGAACCCGTATTTCTATGTATACAATGCGATTTTAAGCCGTAGCACAGTATTTGAGTTCAAGCCTGTCGATAAATCTGAGATAAAAAAGGCAGTATACAGGGCGGTAGAATTTTTGTCAAACGAGGGCAAAATAGATATACAAATTCCGCCCGAAGTTGCTGATTATATATCTACATCATGTGGCGGTGATGTCCGCAAAGCCATCAATGCGACCGAACTTTGCACGCTATCCGCCGATATAATTGATAACAAAAAAATTTTAACATTAGAAGACGCACAGCAATTATCCCAAAGAAGTTCAATGCGTTATGACAAAGATGGCGAGGAGCATTACGATATACTCTCCGCTTATCAGAAAAGTATGCGTGGCTCAGACACCAACGCGGCCTTGCATTATTTAGCAAGATTGCTCGAAGCAGACGATTTGCCAAGTGCATGTCGCAGGCTTATGGTTTGTGCTTGCGAAGATGTCGGGCTTGCTTATCCGCAAATCATACCTATAGTTAAGTCTTGTGTTGATATTGCTTTGCAGGTTGGTATGCCTGAGGCGAGGATTGCACTTGCCGATGCTGTTGTACTTGTATGTAATGCCCCTAAATCTAATTCCGCCTATAATGCAATCAACTCTGCTATGTCGGATAT
>CAZZHP010000118.1:0-2741 GCA_964653925.1 uncultured Eubacteriales bacterium
TTACGGGAGTTAAACTTGTCTTGTCTTGGCTTGCGTTCAGGACGGCTGTCACTAACCTCAGGAACAAGTCCGTCAACCTCTATAAGAACATCTCTGCGGGAGAGGTTAAGTCTGCCCTTGTCATCAATTTCCAAAACTTTAACACGGATAATATCTCCGACATTTACTACATCAGTAACATTTTCTGTGCGTTTAACATCAAGTTGAGAAATATGCACAAGACCTTCCTTACCAGGTGCAATTTCTACAAATGCACCAAAGTCCATAATTCTTGTTACTTTACCAAGGAATATCGCACCTGCTTCTGGGTCTTTTGCTATTGTGTTTACAATGTCAACTGCCCTACGGCACTTGTCGGCATCTGTACCCGATACAAATACATTAGCAGTTGTACCGTCTTCTTCAATGTCAATTTTAACTTCGCATTCTGCTTGAATTTCCTTAATAACCTTACCGCTCTTGCCGATAACCTCGCTGATTTTGTCAGCAGGAATAACAGTAGTAAACATTTTAGGAGCCCATTTAGAGAGGTTTTCTCTTGGCTTGTCAATAGCTTTGAGCATAATTTCGTCAAGGATATAGAGCCTTGCTTTGTGAGTCTTTTCGAGTGCCTCTTTAACCATCTCAGGTGTAAGGCCGCTGATTTTAAGGTCCATCTGAATGGCTGTGATACCCTCGTGAGTGCCTGCCACCTTAAAGTCCATATCGCCAAAGAAATCTTCAAGACCTTGAATATCGACCATAGTCATCCAGCGGTCGCCCTCAGTGATAAGGCCACAAGAAATACCTGCAACAGGGGCCTTGATTGGAACACCTGCGTCCATAAGTGCAAGTGTCGAACCGCAAATAGAGCCTTGTGATGTTGAACCGTTAGAAGAAAGTACCTCTGATACTAAACGGATAGCATAAGGGAAGTCCTCAACAGATGGGATAACAGGAACCAACGCTCTCTCTGCCAAAGCACCGTGGCCAACCTCACGCCTGCCAGGGCCTCTGCTTGGCTTTGTTTCGCCAACAGAATAACTTGGGAAGTTATAGTGGTGGATATATCTCTTTTCTTCTTCTTCATCAATGCCGTCAAGAATTTGTTTCTCGGCAACAGCACCTAATGTTGCAATTGTAAGAACCTGAGTTTGTCCTCTTGTAAACATACCCGAACCGTGAACTCTTGGAAGTAAAGCAACCTCGGCGGCAAGCGGTCTGATGTCGTTCATACCTCTGCCGTCAACACGCTTTTGTTCATCAAGCAACCATCTTCTAACGATAGTCTTTTGTGTTTTGTAAAGGCACTCATCAATTTTGCCCTCACAGTCAGGATAAATTTCATCAAACTTAGCGTGTACAGCCTCGTAGATAGGAGCAAGTCTGTCATCACGAATTCTCTTGTCATCTGTATCAAGTGCAACTTTTACATCATCTTTTGAAAATTCAAAAATTGCCTCAAACATATCGTGGTCAGGTTCGTTGCTTGGATAACTGAATTTTGGCTTGCCAATCTCTGCTTGGATACCCTTGATAAATTCAATAATCTTTTGGTTAGCCTCGTGTCCTGCCATAATAGCATTATACATAACCTCATCAGAAACAGCGTTTGCACCTGCTTCAATCATAGCAATACGGCTATCTGTTGATGCAACGGTTGTAGCCATTTGGGACAGTCCCCTTTGAGCTAATGTAGGGTTAATGATAAACTCGCCATCAATATAGCCGACAGAAACACTACTCACAGGGCCGTTCCAAGGAATATTAGATATCGAAAGAGCAATAGAAGTACCAATCATAGCGGTAACTTCCGGTGAGCAGTCCAAATCAACGCTCATTACAGTACATACTACTGAAACATCGTTACGCATATCTTTCGGGAAAAGCGGTCTGATAGGTCTGTCAATAACTCTGCTTACAAGTATAGCCTTGTCCGATGGTTTACCCTCACGCTTCATAAAGCTACCGGGAATTTTACCTACTGAATAGAGCTTCTCCTCATAGTCAACAGAAAGCGGGAAGAAGTCGATACCGTCCCTTGGCTTTTCAGAAGCAGTTACAGCAACATGTACTACTGTTTCGCCATAGCGAACAAGACAAGCGCCGTTAGCAAGTTGTGTCATCTTACCTGTTTCTACAACAAGCGGTCTGCCTGCGAGTTCGGTTTCGAATACCTTAAAATTGTCAAATGTCATACGCATAAAAAATCCTCCTTTAAATATCCTGAAGGACTTAATCTGTTTTAGCAATAACACCGGATAATCTTTAAATTGCCCCAAACGGCAACAAATTACCTCGTGTTATCACTAAATAACAGATTTAATATCCCTCAAATTTAGTTTAGTAAAAAATTAAATAATTGAATATAGGGCAAACGAGTACACCCGTTTGCCCTAGTTTGTAAGCAAATTACTTACGAATACCAAGTCTTGCGATGATAGAACGATATCTCTCGATGTCTACCTTTGTAAGATAGTTGAGAAGACTTCTTCTTTGACCGATAATTTGGAGAAGACCTCTACGGCTGTGGTGGTCCTTCTTATGGGTCTTAAGATGCTCGGTAAGGTCGTTGATTCTCTTTGTGAGAAGAGCAATTTGAACCTCCGGAGAGCCTGTATCGCCCTCGTGTGTTGCGTACTCAGCAATTATAGCTTGCTTTTCTTCCTTTAACATTGTTTTCACCTCTTTTAAAAATTATCGCCTACTATCAAAGGTTAAGGAAGGTGAACTCCGTAACAAACGGCTTAATCCAAAATCTG
>CAZZHP010000119.1:0-2579 GCA_964653925.1 uncultured Eubacteriales bacterium
GATGTACTGTACCATCTGCTGAAATAATCTGCTCATAGTCAGCACCGTTAAACTCGATTGTAAGACCATCGACTGTCGGGATAGTAAGCCTGTCTTGGTCAAGTTCGATGGTATCTGCTACTGTCAAAGAGTTAGCCTCTGTTGAAAGGTCCCTAACAACAGCAGGGTAAATTGTTTGTTGTGCAAATGTTGTATCAAACAACTTAAACTCATAAACTGATAAGTTGTTCCAAGTTACATTACTGCCTGCCTCTGTTGAGCCATCTGCTGTAAAACCATCAATGTACAATCTAAAATACTTAGCTGTAACTTGATTTTGGAAGTTGATGTTCTGTGTGAATGCGTTTTTGTTTGAACCACTTGTAAAAGTATATGCGTTCTCCCAAGTAGTACCATCATTCGAATATTGAATTTTGTATGATGTGATATTATCTCTTTCCCACTTGATTGTAAAACTTGATACTGTTTGAGCGGCAGCAAACTCTAATTGGAGCCAGTGTGGAGCATCTTGTACTGGGCTTGCCCAGCGGGTACTGCCTTGGTCATCGTTTGCATTAGATGCGGCAAATGAATCGGCCTCTACACCGTTTGCTGTTGCGGTTGCATTAACTGCAAGGTTTGTGCCATCTGCTGATGCTACGAAAGGTACTGCTGTGATAGCACTGCACATTACCATCGCTGATAAGGCAACAGATAAGGTTTTCTTAACAAAGCATTTCATAAAATCCCTCTTTTAAAATAAAATATATTGATATTAAATAATATCCGAATCTAAGAACAGTTCTATGTCAGCGTTTTTGAGAATAGCAGTAGCTGCATCGTTATCCTCCACACGAAGAATAACATAAGCCTTGCCATCGTTCCTTGACAAAAATGCATACATATACTCTACTGTTATACCTGCATCTGCAAGTACACTGATGGCCTTGGAAAGTTCGCCAGCCTCATCAGGAATACCAATAGCAATTACATTTGTAAGTGATACTGTAAATCCTGCCTCTTTTAAAACCTTTTCTGCCTCATCTGGCTTGTTAACAATAAGTCTTAAAATACCAAAATTAGTTGTATCAGCTACACTCAAAGCACGGATATCTATACCTGCTTTTGCAATAATCGCTGTTATCTTGGCAAGTCTACCCGACTTATTTTCAACAAACACAGAAAGTTGCTTAATAAACATTGACAATTCCTCCTTTATAAAATTTTTGGGGGCATAATATATTAAAATTTATAATATATTCCGATTATCAATTACACGCTTCGCCTTGCCCTCTGTGCGTGGTAATGAGCCTACCTCGACAAGTTCGACATCTGCGTGAACATTAAGTGTACTCTGTAAAGCAGAGCTAATCTTTGAACATATTCCCTCGATATCTTTGATTGTATCGGAGAATGTATTCATATTCATCTCGACTTGCACCTTCATAATATCAAGGTTGTTCTGTCTGTCAACAATTATCATATAGTTAGGGCTAACACCCATTTCGAGCAATACATGTTCAACTTGTGACGGGAACACATTTATACCCCTTATAATGAGCATATCATCACTCCTGCCACGAGGCTTGGTCATACGGACAACTGTTCTGCCACATTCACATTTTTCGTGGTTAAGTGTTGCAATATCTCGGGTACGGTAGCGTATAAGCGGTAGTGCCTCTTTACCAATACAAGTGAATACTAACTCGCCAAATTCGCCGTCAGGTAAATTCTCACCTGTTTCGGGGTCGATAATTTCAGGATAGAAGAAGTCCTCACATATATGGAGTCCGTCTTTGCAAGAGCAATCGTAAGCAACGCCTGGGCCGGAAATCTCGGACAAGCCGTAGATATCGTGTGCCTCTATGTCGAGTAGTCGCTCTATCTCTTTACGCATATTATCTGTCCAAGGCTCTGCACCAAACACACCGCCCCTAAGTTTGAGTGTCTTAGGGTCAACACCCATCTTTGCCATTGTTTCACCAATATACATAGCGTAAGACGGTGTACAACATAAAAAGTTGGACTCAAAATCTTGGATAAGCTGTACTTGCCTTTTAGTGTTACCTGTTGACATAGGTAAGGCAACCGCACCTAATTTTTCGGCACCATAGTGCAAACCGAGTCCACCTGTAAACAGTCCGTAGCCGTAAGATACTTGAATTACATCGTTTATAGTAGCACCCGCTGCCGCTAACGCACGGGCTGCTGCCTGCGACCATACATTAATATCTTTTTGGGTATATCCTACTACTGTCGGTTTGCCTGTTGTACCCGAAGAAGCGTGTATTCTGGTGAGTTTTGATTTATCAACAGCAAACATACCAAACGGATAATTATCCCTTAAATCAGTTTTGAGTGTAAACGGTAACTTGTGTAAGTCCTCGATGGAATGAATATCCTCCGGCTTTAAGCCCATTTCATCAAATTTCTTCTTATAAAAAGGTATATTATTATATGCATTATTAACGCATTGTATTAATCTTGCAGATTGTATGGCAGTAAGGTAATCTCTACTTGCACATTCTATTTCCGGTTGATAAATTGGCATTTGCATCGCTCCTTGATTATAAATAGTTTGCTTATATTTGCTTAGAGTT
>CAZZHP010000120.1:0-2538 GCA_964653925.1 uncultured Eubacteriales bacterium
ATGGTTTTGAAAAGATTACAAAAAACCCAATCTTTCAAACTGTATCTAAATGTTAACACATATTTCTTAAAATGTCAATAATGTATACACTATAATTTAAAAAATTTTTCAAAAATATTCAAAAAATACAATATAATTATAATTTTAGTCAAATTTTATGGTTTGCATTTGCCACAAGGCGAGTAACCGGACTGTATCAGATACTCTCTATCGCCTGTATATGTAGACTTGTTTTGCTCTTTAATATCATTTGCAGATGGGCAATCAGTTGAGTGGAATTTCATTGAATTTGTATTAAGTATAAATGTACCGCTATTTTGCTCAGGTTTGTTATCGACTTGTTGCGATTGAGTCGCTTCGGTGTCCTCGGTTGCCTCAACATCATCAGTGGCAGTTTGACCTATTGCCAGATAACTGTCACCGTTTGAATAATCAATTTCTATATTCGGTTGGTTGTTGTAGCAGTAAACATTAAAGCAAACGCCCTCGCCCTTATCCTCGACAGAGTATGCCTCTATCTGTACACCACGGGCAACCAATTCAGTACCGCTAAATATAGGTGTAACACGGTACATTACATGGTTGTTAGTTTCTTTGATATAGTCGGCAACCATATTTTCAAATGGTAGCATACCCTCTGTATTCATATAGCGAGTTCCTGTGATTAGATTTTGCTCGTTTGAGTTTTCGGCTGATAATTGCCAACCGATTAGATGACATCTGTTAAACAGATATTTTCCGTCGACAATATCGTATTTTACACTTTGCCAGCCTGACGGCTTAATAGAGCCAATTTTACCACGCTCATCGGTCGGCATAGTTTCGGTGCCAAGACAAGCCAACGCAGTGGTACAGCGACTTAGGTAATCAAGTTCGCCATAAGTTTCAAATGCCGTTGTTGTAATTTCCGACTCTGCAAACTGCGGGATATTATCGTTTATGGCAATATATGCACTGTCCGAGAAGGGCGGTATATTATCAATAGATATTGTCTTTTGCGATACTTCGTTTGTCTGTTCACTGCCACACCCAACAAGCCCGACTATAACAATAAATGTCAGAAATAATGATATAAACTTAAACTTGTAATTTGTCATTTTGAGTATACCTCCTGTGTGATTTTATCGTGTGAGTTACCTGCAAAATCTCTGGTAGTTATAAGCGTATAATGGCTTAAATCAATGTCAAATTTAAAGTCGCTCGGATAATTTCTGTTCCATTTGTATATTATAATTTTCTCAATTTTTTGACTAAATGGTGATATATCAATATTTTCGACAAAGCAATAATCACCCGTGCCTGCAATATGGCAGAAGTCATCTGCTACAATTATATTATTTGGCTCACTAAATTGTTTAGCCGAGTATGTATTCATAAACAGTTTAGAGTTTTGCGTTAATTTTAATATATCCTGCCGTACCTGTGCATCTTGACTCTGTCTGCGGTTGTTAAACATAAGGCCATTGTTGTTATCAAGGCAAACAATTATATTCAAAATAATCACTCCAATCTAATAAATTATTATATCACAATCATTATATTATATCAATAATTTAGAAAAATTGCTAAAAATAATATTTTGTTATTACAAATGTCTTGTAATATGATAGATTTTGTATTATAATATTAAGATGAATAACAAATAAAGTATTGTTCGGTCGAATAATAAGTTTTATTTTATGGGGGTGATAGCGTGATTGCAAAGAGGGTAAGTATAAATGTGTTTGGCAAAATTTCGGATAAACTGTATTCAGGATATATTAATACAGATGTTAAGTGTAGCAAAAGTGCATACATACTAACACGCCGACCGATAGAGGAGGAGGTCAACGGCATAGTTGTTGCTGTGATTACAATAGCCGATAAGCACGAGGAAAGGCTTGTAGTGGCAAGTGTCGGCGAGGTCTTTTACGAGCCGGAGATTAGGGCAGAACTGTCAAGGCTTAATAACATAAATATATCCAAGATAACTTGTCTTTATGAAAAATCTTGTGGGGCAATTATTGTTAATAGGGCAGACATACAAATTAAAATTTTGCTTGTTAAAAATCATAATGCAAAACATTGGAGTTTCCCCAAGGGTCATATAGAATATGGCGAGAGCGAGGAACACACAGCAATCAGGGAGATTAAAGAGGAAACAAACCTTGATGTAACTATATGCAAAGGGTTCAAAGAAGAGACAATATATTGCCCACACGGCAAGATAAAAAAGAAGGTTGTTTTCTTTTTGGCTGATAGCAAGAATACAAATGTTAAGGTACAAGAGAGTGAGATAGCGTCATATCAATGGGTTTATCCCGATAAGGCACACAAACTATGTACTTACGAAAATGACCATAAACTAATTGACAAAGCAGTTGAGTTTTTCTCCTAATTTTTTAGTCTTTCAATATAAGCACAACCGCCACCGATTTTACTGGTGGCGGTTGTGTTTTGTAGATATTAAGTTATATGGTTATAATTAATTTCTTCTGTTATTTTTACGGGAGTTAAACTTGTCTTGTCTTGGCTTGCGTTCAGGACGGCTGTCACTAA
>CAZZHP010000121.1:0-2532 GCA_964653925.1 uncultured Eubacteriales bacterium
ATGCTTGGCAATTTGTTCAGGGAGAGTGGCGTTGTTGACAGAATTTCAAAAGCCGCCCAAAACGAACTGATGAATATTATAACTATTTTTCTCGGCACAACGGTTGGTGCCACCGCAACAGGCGAGGTATTCCTCAAAAAACAAACCTTGTTTATTATTGTGCTTGGACTTTGTGCATTTTCGTTCGGCACTGCTGGCGGTGTGCTTTTCGGCAAACTTATGTGCAAACTTACAGGTGGCAAGGTTAACCCGCTTATCGGTTCGGCAGGTGTGTCAGCCGTTCCAATGGCTGCCCGTGTATCTCAAAAGGTCGGCCAAGAGGAGAACCCTGGCAACTTCTTACTTATGCACGCAATGGGACCTAATGTATCTGGTGTAATAGGTTCGGCGGTTGCAGCAGGTGTATTATTAAGTATTTTATAACATATTATAGGGCAGATATTAAATACATAGTTTATTATCTGCTTTATTTATTTTGATAAAGGTAATCACGAAAAAGGAATTTTAAATATGAAAAAAACTCTTGCAATTATTTTAATGTTATGTATGTTGCTCTTTTGCTCCGCCTGCGGTAATCAATCTGTTAGTGTAATCGGCGGTGCAGATGACCCAAAATCAATTATTGTGTCCGAAAATTCAAACGATGATGCAGATACACTATCGGTGTCAATATCAATAGATTGCATAAATTTACTTAATAATATAGATGATGCAAAACAAGGTGTCGCTGATATCATTCCACAAGACGGAATAATTTTATCACAGACAGATGTTACTGTAATAGAGGGTTCATCTGTTTACGAAGTTTTGCAGAGTGTCTGCAATCAAAATAATATTATTATAGATACCTCGTTTACTGCAGGCATAAGCACTGCTTATGTCAGGGGGATAGCAAATATCTACGAGTTTGATTGTGGCAATTTGTCGGGCTGGCAATACCTTGTCAATGGTCAGTCACCTAATATCGGCTGTGGCTCATACTATGTAAAACCAAACGACAAAATTGAATTCAGATACACCTGCAACATGGGCAAAGATGTATAAATTGTATTAAAGTCATAATCACTGGCTGTGCTAGTGATTATGGCTTATTTTTTGATATATTTTAACATAATTAACTTAAGATTTATTTGTTGGGCAACCCAACGGTTAGTATAGAACTTTCTAATTTTAGTCTAATTCAGACCATATCTATTAAATATCCCAAATTTTTATTTTTTGCATATTGACATTGGTTGTTTATTTGTAGTATAATGTAGAATTAAGGAGTATATTTATATTATATGTTCTACTATTCTAAATAACAGGAGGCTTTTATGCTAAAAAAGAGAATTTTAGGCTTTCTTTTGAGTGCTTGTATTCTTGCGTCTTCGTTACCTGTCCACGTTTTTGCTGATGGTACAGATACGACAGGGGAGCAATCTATACAAGAGGTAATTTCGGGTGAAAGTTCGCAAGAAACAACTAATCCAAGCGATGTTACATCAGGAGAAAATCAAGAAGAAACAACCGCTACAACAGATGTAACGGATGCAACACAGGAAACAGGCTCTACCGAGCCTACTGACCCTACTGAGGTAACAGAGGCAACCGACCCAACCGAATCGACAGGTGGCGTGTCCTATCACCGCTATCTTTCAAGTTTCGCAAACAGCGAAATGCCTTTACAAAAGGTAGGTTGGGGTTCTTACAGCAAGGATAAAAACTTAGAAGGTGGCAAGATAACCCTCCGTGTTAATGGGGAAAATAAACAATTCCTAAGGGGTGTTTTAGCACACGCACCGGCTGAATTACAATATGATTTGGGCGAAAATCATCATTACGATTATTTCAGCGGTTACCTTGGTATTGATGTTAACCGTTCAGCAGGTTCTGTAATATACAATATTTATGTTTCTAATACAACATCTGAGTGGACATCTGTATACACCTCTCCGGTTAAAAGGAACACCACAGATGCAGAGTTTGTAGAAATTCCAGTTAGTGGTTACAGATATTTGCGTATTGTCATCAGTATTTCTGATAATGGAAATTCATCAGACCATGCTGCTATTGCTGATGCAAAGGTTTATTCATCAAACTATGTTCCTAACGAACAGGAGTTTCTTAAACCTTTATCATATTATAATGAAAAATTAGCGAACAAAACTTATGATGAGATTTTGGCTGACCCTGATTTAGAATTAGCTCTTTTACAGCGTGAATTTGTAAAGAGGGTAGACATTGATACAATGAACAATTTACTCTCATATTTTTGCGATGAAAACGGTATCAATATAGTTGATAAAACAACCGAGTTTTTCAACTGGCTCTTTAACGACTTAGAAAATATGCGTTTGTATATCGGCGGTGGTATGCCTGAAAGCGGTGAGTATGTTAGTTCAATCACCATTTTGAACAACCTTTACCAAAAATATAAGGCAGATTTAAACGATACTCAGCCACTTTACGCACCACAGGCACAAAATGCCGATGATACCCGTGGCGATTTGTACAAGCGTATGATGATTACACTTTCGTTAACTCATACTG
>CAZZHP010000122.1:0-2505 GCA_964653925.1 uncultured Eubacteriales bacterium
AAGAGGGCGTCATCACAAACCGCCAATTACTTCAAGGCACTCGGCATCAAGCGTGGCGACAAGGTAATGCTCGTGTTAAAAAGGCATTATCAATTTTGGTTTGTAATACTTGCTTTGCACAAAATAGGTGCAGTAGTAATACCTGCAACTAATCAACTCAAAGAGCATGATATTACATACCGACTCAACAAGGCAGGCATCAAGATGGTTGTCTGCACTACCGATGACAATGTTGCGGACTATGTCGAACTGTCCGAGCCTAACAGCCCGACACTTACTACAAAGGTTATCGTAGGTGGCAAGCGTGATGGCTGGCATAGTTTTGATGATGAATATTCATTATATACAGGCAAATTTGACAGAACAGATGATTCACCTTGCGGTGAAGATCCTATGCTTATGTACTTTACATCAGGTACAACGGGCAACCCTAAGATTGCGATACATAATTATAAATATCCGCTCGGACATTTTATTACCGCTAAGTATTGGCACTGTGTAAACCCTGATGGCTTGCATTTGACTATTGCCGATACAGGTTGGGCAAAGGCAGCGTGGGGCAAGATATACGGTCAATGGCTTTGCGAGGCAGGTATCTTTGTATATGACTTTGACAGGTTTGATGCAAACGATATCTTGCCAATGTTTGCAAAGTATAACATTACAACATTCTGTGCACCGCCTACTATACTTAGAATGATGGTCAAGCAGGATATTGCCAAATTTGACTTATCATCTATTGAGCACATGACAACAGCGGGCGAGGCACTCAATCCGGAGGTATTCAAGCAATTTGAAAATACTACCGGCCTGCAAATTATGGAGGGCTTTGGTCAAACCGAAACAACGGTTGCACTTGCAAACCTTGTCGGTACAGAGACCAAACTTGGCTCTATGGGTAAACCTGTACCTCTGTATAATATAGAATTACTTGATTCTGATGGCAATCAAGTTGCCGATGGCGATACAGGCGAGATTTGTTTTAATATCAAGAACGGCTTACCTTGCGGACTTTTCAGGGGTTATTTTGATGATGCCGAAAAGACTGCCGAATGTATGCACGATGGTTATTACCATACAGGCGACACCGCTTGGCGTGATGAGGACGGCTATTTCTGGTATGTTGGCAGAGTTGATGATGTCATCAAGTCCTCCGGTTATCGCATAGGACCTTTCGAGATAGAGAATGTAATTATGGAGTTACCTTATGTACTTGAATGTGGTGTTTCTGCTATGCCTGATGAAGTCAGAGGTCAAGTTGTCAAGGCGAGCATAGTGCTTGTAAACGGCACAGAGCCGACAGATGAACTCAAAAAGGAAATTCAAGATTATGTCAAAAAGCATACCGCACCGTACAAATATCCTCGTGTGGTAGTGTTTAAAGCTGAATTACCAAAGACTGCAAGTGGAAAAATTCAAAGAAATAAGTTATAATTAACTTATCGATAGATAAGGTGATATAAAATTTAATTGCTGATAAATAAAATAAAAAGGAGTCATAACAATGAAGTACGAGATTAAGATTACTAAGACTACTACCCCTAAGGCTAAGCCGACAGATGAGTCCAAACTCGGTTTTGGTAAAGTTTTTACAGACCACATGTTTTTGATGGATTACAACGAGCATGATGGTTGGCATAACGGCAGAATTGTACCTTACGGTCCAATTGCTATCACACCTGCATCAACTGTTCTCCATTACGGTGCAGAGATTTTTGAAGGTATGAAGGCTTACCGCACAGCCAACGGCGAGATTTCACTTTTTAGACCGCTCGAAAATGTTAAAAGACTTAACAACAGTGCAGAGCGTCTTTGCCTCCCACAACTTGATGAGGAGGGCTGTCTTGATATTTTAAAGACTATTGTTGAGCTTGAAAAAGATTGGGTACCACACATGGACGGCACTTCACTTTACCTCAGACCGTTTATGTTCGGTAATGACCCTACACTCGGTGTACACGCAGTTCACAACGCAGTATTTGCAGTTATTTGCTCACCTGTTGGTGCTTACTATGCAGAGGGCATTAACCCTGTTAAGATTGCTATCGAGTCAAACGATGTAAGAGCAGTCCGTGGCGGTACTGGCTATGCTAAGTGTGGCGGTAACTATGCCGCAAGTTTAAGAGCAGGTCAAAGAGCTGAACAAAACGGTTATACACAAGTATTGTGGCTTGATGGTGTAGAGAGAAAATACATCGAAGAAGTTGGCAGTATGAATGTTATGTTCAAAATTGACGGCAAGGTAATTACTCCTGAATTAACAGGCTCAGTTTTACCGGGTATCACCCGTAAATCTTGTGTAGAACTTATCAAAGAATGGGGTTACGAGGTCGAAGAAAGACTCATCTCTGTTGATGAACTCTTTGAGGCTGCTGCTAACGGCAAACTCGAAGAAGCATGGGGTACAGGTACAGCCGCTGTTGTATCACCTATCGGTGAACTTTCATACAAGGGCAACACCTATATAGTATCCGATAACAAAATAGGTGCTTTGACACAAAGACT
>CAZZHP010000123.1:0-2496 GCA_964653925.1 uncultured Eubacteriales bacterium
GTAATTGGCATACAGTAACTTTTGAAGTTTCTGAAAATGAATATTATGCCTTCTACTTTGATAATCAATTAGTTAAAAAAGAGGAGTCAACCACAACCAAGTTTGCAACAAACCTTGGTGCAACTATCGAGAAACTCACATTGGGCGGTACTAACCGTGGCGGTAGTAGCGAGTGGACATTTACAGGCTCAATGAAAAATGTTAAACTCGAAAATCTCAATCCGGTAGAGGCTAACAAGGTTGTAACTGTTGAAAATGGCGACAAACTTACAACAGCACAAATTGCAGATGTACTCGCATTAAACAAGGGTACAATCGCAGTTTCTTACAAGCTTACAGAGGCTACAAAGACAACATTGTTTGCTCTTAAAAACAGCACAACAACAGAGGGCTTGTATGTTGACCCAACAACAAACGAGATTGGCTTTGGCAATATTTCCGTAACTGCTAACTCAGAGAGACTTAACGATACAACACAATGGCATACTATTGTAATGGAAGCTGACGGCACAAATGTTAAGTTCTACCTTGACGGTACATTAGCAGGCACAGCGGTTAAGTCAAACCTCTTTGCAATTACAGGTGCAACAGATACAGTTGTTAGCGATAGTATTGCTAACGCAATAATCTATGATGGCACATTGACAAAGACACAACGCAAAAATTATGTTGGCCAGACAAATGCAGGTATACTTGCGACAACTTACGCATCAACCTATGATAAATACGGCTTCTTCTATAACTTTAACAGACAGGCAATTATGGAGATAGATGTTCTTTCATCTAACTACCGTATTCCATCTCTTGTTCAAGCAGGTGATGTAACAATCGCCGCTATTGATGAGAGAAAAGGCGGAGCGGGGGATATGGGTGCTATCGACATTCAAATTCGCCGTTCACTTGATAACGGTGAAACATGGCTCGACCAAGTGACAATTTCTGAGTTTGGTAAGCCTGTTAACTGCTCCCGTAGCGGTCAACAGCCTATGCACATTGACCCGTGCCTTAGTTATGATGCAGAAAACAATATCACATATATGCTCGTAGATATGTTCCCTGAGTCATCTGCTGCTATGAATATGGGACTTATCCAAGACGGTAGCGGTTTCTTTACTGCTGATATGGCAGATGGAACTCAAATGAGAATGCAGGCACTCAACACTGTTAAAAACGGCGGAGAGGGCAACAAACTCTACGGTCTTGTTCAGCATGAAACTAATGGCACAGCAAAGGTTTACGAACTTAACGATGATGGCAAATATGTTGAGAGTATGACATATTTTGTAGATGACTATTCATACGGCTCACTCAAAAAGGACCCTAATAATGCAGGTAACTTTACAGAAGATGCAGGTAATATCTTCGTATATACAACAGCAAACAAAGGTGAACTTACTGTAACCTGCACAATGTATGTATGGTGCTACAAGAGTTACGATAAGGGTGCTACATGGACAAACCCAATCAATATTTCAGGCGGTACAGTAGAGAACGCTTGCAAAGAGGACTGGATGCGTTTCTGCGGTACTGCCCCAGGTAACGGTATTGTTATCACAGGTGGCACACATAAGGGCAGAATTGTTTCCCCTTGCTACTTTACAAACAACGCAAGCCAAGGCCTTGCATCACAATCATCTGCTGTATTCTACTCAGATGACCAAGGTAAAACATGGCAAATAGGCGAGAGTAATGTTGAAATTCGCCTTAACACAACAGACGCTGACGCAATCAAGACATATCAGTACGGCAACCAAACAACAGAGAACTCTGTTACCCAAGTAAGTGCAGACGGCAAACTTCGTATGTACTGCCGTAACACAGGCGGTAAGGGTAAGGTTGTGACATCTGTAAGTACAGACGGCGGTGAAACATGGCAGGCACCTGACGGTACTGTAAGCGGTACAGCAACAGGCAATACAAGTGCATTCCCTGACAGTTGCTATGAGCCGATTACAGAGGTTTATTGCCAACTTTCTGCTATAACAGTTCACGATGAGTCTACCGGTAAATATTATGTTGTTATCGGTAATCCGTTTGGTGATAACGGTAGTGGCAGACATAATATCGGTTTGCATATAAGAGAAATTGACTATACAACAGGTGAATATGTAGAGGGCTCATCTTGGGCAAGCAAACAAGTAGGCGACTCTGATGAGGCGTACTCAGCGTTGACTCAACTCGCTGACGGTACAATAGGCTTCTTCTGGGAGAATTGCAGAGATACTGCTGCTTACGATATGTTATTCCAAAAATTCACCACAGAATACCTTTTAAGTGATGAGCAACTCTATGCGGCAGAAACAATGACAATTACCAAAGAGGTGGTTGCCGGTGCGAACGCAACAGAGGGCGTTACCGGTGCCGGTGATACAGTTATCTTTACAGTAACTGCACACGACCCTGTTTATGTCACAGGTACACCAAAGATTGAGATAAACATTGGCGGTGCTATTGCCCCTAACACTGTACTTGGCAGAACTGTCGAGGGCGGTACAA
>CAZZHP010000124.1:0-2471 GCA_964653925.1 uncultured Eubacteriales bacterium
CTCCTTATAATCTTACTGACATAATTGTTATACTATAATAATTATACCATGATAACCACCCTTATCCTTTCTTAAAAAATAATATATTAAATCAATCGGCATACTGTTCCAGAACAGCAGGCAGGTAACCCCAACCTTTGTTTTTATAATTTTGTTAAGGTTCTCCTATCTTTATTATACACAAAACAAAATAAAAATGTTCAATTTCTGCAAAAGTGGTCGTTATTTTTACAAAAGTGGTATCTTTTTAAAAAATTTTATGATTTTTTTAAAAAAATAATGACAAATTAAGACTTTTAATGTATAATAACCTTATGAGGAGGTGATACAATATGAACATTATTATTTGTGATGATGACAAAAGAACAATTCGTGATATCTCTGATATGCTTAGTGACTTATTGCTGGAAAGAAATATAGAGGCTGATATACAGACTTACTCCGACAGTGTCAGTGCATATAAGGATAACAGGCAATATGACTTAGCGTTCATAGATATTATGATGCCTATTGTTGACGGACTGTCTGTTGCAAAAAATCTGAAAGACCACAACCCTAACATAATGGTCCTTATGATTACTCACTATGATTCTTATTTAGATGCTGCGATGGCGATGAATGTTTTTAGATATTTATCAAAGCCTATTGACAAGGACAGGTTTGACCGTAATGTCAACACTGCTATTGACATATATTTAAAATTCTCGCAAAAACTATATGTACAAACCAGTGATGAATATATTAGTGTATTTACAAAAGATATACTATACATAACCGTTAAGGACAGGGGTACTCTGGTTGTAACCGCTAATAAGGAATTATTGTCAAAAGATAGCCTTAAAGTCTGGAAGGAAAAGTTAAAAAATGATGAGTTCTTTGTGCAAACACATCTAAGTTTTATAGTAAATGTTAAAAACATAACTACTTCTACGACCGAACTAATTACCTTTAATACTGTCAACAATAAATGTTTGCAAGTCCCTATTTCACGCAGATATTACAGTTCATTTAAACGCAGTTTCGAAAGATACATAGCAAGCACCGTATAGTATATCTGCACTTAACGGCACATTTTTTAAGCATAAAAAATGCTCTATTTGTTGCATTTGTAACAAATAGAGCAAACTTTTTTTTATTTAATTACTCTGACACGAATTATGCCTGAAATGTTTTGGATATCCTCCTCGATACTATCGTGAATGTTTACAACATCTATAATAGTATAAGCGAACTCGCCACGACTCTTGTTCTGCATATTCTCGACATTAGCGTGGTGCTTGCTGATTTCGTTCAGGATACTTGCAATTACATTTGGCACATTATCATGGAGAACGCAAATTCTGACATCGCCTGTTCTTTCCATAGAAAGTGATGGGTAGTTTACAGAGTTTATGATATTGCCGTTTTCGAGGTATTCCTTAATCTCGTCGGCAGCCATAACAGCACAGTTATCTTCACTCTCAGGAGTTGACGCTCCAAGGTGAGGGATAGCGATAACATTCTTGACACCTATAATATCATCAGTAGCAAAGTCTGTTACATAAGCGGCAACCTTGTCAGCTTCGAGAGCCTTTATAAGGTCGGCAGAATTAACAAGACCGTCACGGGAGAAGTTCAAAATCCTGACTCCGTCCTTCATCTTTGCGATACTTTCGGCATTTACGAGGCCTTTGGTGTCGGCAGTCAAAGGAACATGGACTGTAATATAATCGCACTCTGCAAAAATTTTGTCCATAGAGGTTGCGTGGGTAATCTTGCGGGATAACTTCCAAGCAGAATCAACAGACAGGAACGGGTCGTAACCCATAACCTCCATTCCGAGTGAATGTGCGGCATTGGCAACTAAAATACCGATAGCACCCAAACCGATAACACCGAGCTTCTTGCCCATAATCTCCGGTCCTACAAATTGGCTCTTGCCCTTTTCGACCATTTTGCCAACCTCGTCGCCGTTACCTTTGAGGGTTTTTGCCCAACTGATACCGTCTACAATCTTACGGGAACTTAAAAGCAAACCTGCGATAACAAGCTCCTTAACTGCGTTTGCGTTTGCACCTGGGGTATTGAAAACTACTATACCCTTTTTGGCACAATCAGCAACAGGAATATTGTTTACACCGGCACCTGCTCTTGCGATAGCAAGGAGATTTTCCGGCATTGTCATATCGTGCATTGATGCAGACCTTACCAAAATAGCATCAGCGTTATCGGCAGTATCTGAAATATTATAATCAGCACCAAGTCGGCTTGTGCCAACTTCGGCAATCTTATTAAGAGTTAAGATATTATACATTTAAGTTTACCTCCTGTGTTAGTATTTAATTTTAGAAAATATTAAATTCTAATCTATTAATTTTCGTTTTCGAACTTTTGCATAAAGTCTACGAGCTTTTGAACACCCTCAACAGGCATAGCATTGTAGATAGATGCCCTCATACCGCCAACTGAACGGTGTCCTTTGAGGTTTACAA
>CAZZHP010000125.1:0-2418 GCA_964653925.1 uncultured Eubacteriales bacterium
TTACCGCAGAAGACGGTGTTACATTCAGAGATTATAGATTTGTTATTTTAAAAACCACAAATATAACATCGACCTTGTCAACCCTCGCAATCAATGGTAATAATATTGAACTCCAAGAAGGAGTGTTTGAGTACAAATATTCCCTTGATAGTAATAGTGGAAGTAATACAATCACTGCCACAACAACTGATTCAAACACAACGGTTGCAATATCACAAGACGGTAATATAATAACAGATAATAGAATTGACCTCAAAGCAGGTTTTAATCAAATTTATGTTGTAGTTACACCGCAAAATGGTGATTCCCCATCAAGATATGTCCTTAATGTTAAGTTGCCTGACGCAACAAGTGCTTACCTTGAGAGTGCTACATTTGGAGATAAAGTTACATTAAATGAGGCATTTAGCAGAGATAATACTAACTATACAGGTAATGTATTTGAATCAACTGTAAATTACAGTTTTGTTGCCGATGAGCAAAACTCAAAAATCTCAGTAACAATTAACGGCACAAGAGTAATCAATTATACAGGTTCGGCAAATGGCATTTGCAATTTAAAGAATGGTAATAACACAATTACTGTAACAGTTACATCACCTGATAAAGCAAATACAAAGGTTTATACTTATAGTCTATACGGTGCTGCTATAGTTTATATCTCCGACCTTGAATACGAGTCCAACTCTACAATAGGTTGGGGTACTATTCATAAAGATGCCGAAGTTGAGGGTACACCGATTACTCTTAGAGATAACAACGGTGCAAATGTAGTATTCAGCAAGGGTATAGGTACTCATGCCGATTCTGATATTTACTACAATATAGCCAACAAGGGCTATACTAAGTTCGAGTCTTATGTCGGCGTTGATGCAAGCAAAACCGATTACGGCTCTATCACATTCGAAGTTTTGATTGATGGCGTTTCTAAATATAGAACAGAGGAACTTACAATTACAAGTGCTATGCACAAAATTTCGGTTGATATTCCGGCAGATGCTCAGATTATTCAACTTAGGGCAAGCAAGGGAACTAACGATTGGAGCGACCACGCCGATTGGGCAGATGCAAAATTCCTAAGCAATTTTGTAGAAGCTTCGCAAAGCCTAATGGGCGATGTAAACAATGATGGAATTTTGGACGGACTTGATGTAACAAATATTTTAAAGCATATTGTTCGCATAAGCGTTGACAACTTTGACACAACTCTTGCAGATTTCAACCAAGATGGTTCAATCAATGTCAAAGATGTAACCAAACTTCAAAAGAATATTATAGGTTTATAATTTAATTTTATATCCTATCCTGATTTTATTTCAGGGTAGGATATTTTTATATATTTATATAAATTTACACAAAAATTTAAGTGTCTTGGCATTTATACTTGACAAAATATACTTAATTATGGTATTATAAAACAGTAATATGGGCAAAAATTTTTTACTTACAAAAAATTTTTTGTTAAATATCTCATATAAAATTTATCTAAAGTTAGGATGATGTAAATGATTAAAAAATTTACGACAAGAATTATGGCTCTATTGTTGGCTATAATGGTAGTTTTATCAGCTTTTGCTACGCAAATAACTACTGTTTCTGCTGCTACCGGCACAGAGTACAAGATTACAGCTGATACAACAACAGGTGATATCAACAAGTTCACCTATCATAATGGCTCGGTTAATTGGAGCGTAAGTTCATCAGAGGCATACGCCAATGTAACAACATCAACTACTAATCCAAACGAAGTATATGTAGAGTTCACCTTTGTTGGCAACCGTGTAGAGATATGGGGTATCAAAGATACCAAACACGGCAAGGTTGACTATTATATGGATGGTAAATTAGTCACTACTGTTGATAGTTATGCATCAAGCCGTTCAAGCGATACTGCATTGTTTAAATATGGCTTTGATGATGGTGACAAACTACACACAGTCAAAATTGTAGCGACTGGTACAACTAATACTGCTATTACATCAGGTAATGCTGTTATTCAGTATTCGTATGCTAAGATTTGGCATAGCGACTATGCTGTAACTGATTTTGAACTTGACGCCACAAGCAGTTTGTTTATAGGTCAACAAAAGAATGTTAAACCTTCAAGCATTACACCATCTTATGCTGTATTCACAGGAGCAACATACACTTCCGATAATACAGATGTAGTTGCTGTTAATGATAACGGTGTAATGACAGGTATCTCTGCTGGCAACGCAAACATAACAATTTCACTTGGCACAATTACCAAGAGTATTGCTGTTACGGTATTACCGACAACTGCTGGTATGTATGGTGCTATTACTGATACCGATAATCATTATGGACAAGATTCTTACGACGCAATACTGAATATGAATAACAAATCAGAGTCCTTAACTGCATGGAGGGGTGATACTGTTCTTTCCGAGATTGCAG
>CAZZHP010000126.1:0-2417 GCA_964653925.1 uncultured Eubacteriales bacterium
TCTTTGTACAAAGGTTACTAATCTTGTTCAACGGTTATATTATCAACTAACTATTCTAAGTATATTACAGTTTTGAGGTTTTGTCAATACTTTTTGCAAATTTTTTAAAATAACTCCGCTGATATTTACAGAGTTTTTCTGCTAAGTTTACATACATCAAGCAATTATGTCACAGGTATTTTAACTTAGTTCTGTCTAATATCCGTAGCATTGGTATTGATATTAAATATAAAAATATAAATGTTGCAACGGCTTGCACCATATCAAGTGGCAGACCCGTAGCATAATAACTTAATATTATGTTTAAGTTTAGGGCATCTGCACCGTAAATTAGGGCAGATGCAGGGTTCATAATTCCGCCGTAAATTACAACAGAACTTATTGCTCCGAACAATGATATAGATAACTTACGGCGTTTTAATAAATTAGTGTGATACAAAATTCCCGATAAAAAGCCGATTATACCCATAGCAAACATCTGGAACGGAGTCCACATTCCTTGTGCAAACAAGACATTTGATACAAGCATAGTTATCGCACCGACCAAAAAGCCGACCTCCGAGCCTAACGCTATACCCGAAATTACAACTATTGCTATCACGGGCTTAAACTGTGGCAACATAGCAAACATCGCCCTGCCTGACACACCTAACGCACAGAGTATTGATATTGTTACAATTTGCCTTGCAGTCGGTTTGCTATGCTCAAATTTTACAAAGAATGGCAACATACATTCAGCCAATACCGCTAACGCAGTAGCATAGTAATTATCAATATAAAGCACGCCGATTAATAGCGTAACAGGTATCAGCAAGATTGTAGTAGCAATACTTATTATATTTTGCTTTGACAGTTTGGGCTTGTTCCTTTTGGTCTGAAAATCGGCCTGTTTTTGTGTTGGCTTTGGTATATCATCTGACTTAGTGGGCGGTAAATTTATATTAATTTTGCCACCGATTGAGTCGATAATATCCTTTGTTGTGATAGCGTTTGGAATAATATCCCTACCAATTTTACTTGCTGAGGTTGTGTAAAAATTATTATTTGCGAAAAATTCCCTTGTATTGCTACAAGAAACTATGTTACCATCAAAAAATAACGCACATCTATCAGCATAATTAGCACAAAATTCAATATCATGGCTCACCATAATTATGCAGACACCGCTTTGCAAAAGTGATTGCAGGATATTTGCCATTTGGTGTTTAAATGCCGTATCAAGTCCCTTTGTTATTTCATCTAACAGCAGAATTTCAGGCTCGGTTAATAATACTTTGGCGAGTGCCAGCCGTTGCATTTCTCCGCCCGACAGGTCATAAGGGTGAACATTTTGCAGATTATTTAACTTGCAGAGGGTTATTACCTTATCAACTCTTGATTGCTTGTCCTGCTGTGTTAATTTAAGGTCGGACAGAACATCAAGCAGTTCGGCTATGACCGTATCTTTGACAAATAACGCTTGCGGGTTTTGTGGCAGATAGCCGACCTTACCGTAAATATTTATATCACCGTGGTGTGAAAGTTTGGGATTAGCAATTAATTTTAATGCGGTAGTTTTGCCCGTGCCGTTGCCACCCAAAACGCAAAGCAACTCGCCACTGTTGGCTGTTAAATCTAAGTCCTTGATAACATAGTCATAATTTTTGGAATATTTAAATCTTACACTTTTGAGTTTGACCCTTTCCGAACCGCTTTGTGCGTCAAATTTACTGTCAATAATCGGGGCAAAGTTATGTGTCCGGCTGTAATTATACAGGAACTTTTTGCCCTCAATTACAGATATAGGGCAGGTGTCGGGGCAATTAACACTCCCCCAAATTTGCATAGCACTTGTCATAGAATAGAAAAGCCGATTTTGATTATCCCTCAAATATCCGCCGACTTGCTCTGCTGTGCCAAGTGCCAGTATACTGCCGTCTTGCATAGCAATTACTTTTGTGGCAAGAGGCAGAACCTCCTCAAGCCGATGCTCGGTAATTATTATTGTTGTGCCTAATTCGGTGTTGATTTTGTGCAGAATTGAGATAAAGTCCGAGGCGGCTATCGGGTCTAATTGTGATGTAGGCTCGTCTAAAATAAGTACCTTAGGTTGCATTACCATAATCGAGGCGAGGTTTAGCAGTTGCTTCTGTCCGCCGGATAGTTCGTTTGTGTCCCTATAAAACCAGTTCTGTATGCCAAAAAATGATGCCATCTCTGCGACTTTTCGCCTAATTGTTAAGTTGTCATATCCTAAATTTTCGAGTCCAAAAGCCAACTCGTGCCATACCTTGTCGCTTACAATTTGGCTGTTGGCTGACTGCATTACAAAGCCGATTTCGGCTGTCGATTGTCGCTCGTCTATATCTTGTATCGGCGTACTATTATATAATATCCTGCCGACTGTTGTGCCGTGAGGTGTCAGTTGAGGCTTTAAG
>CAZZHP010000127.1:0-2382 GCA_964653925.1 uncultured Eubacteriales bacterium
TCCTAAAATTATTTACTTTTGTGCAAAAATAGTATATTATTAAATTGAAATATTTTAATTTAATATTTTAGATAAAATAATTTTAAGAAAGAAGGCATAACGATGAAGAGATTTTTATCCTTGCTGATGGCATGTATTATGGTAGTATCCATGGGTACAACTGCCATAAGTGCAACAGATGAATTGAGTGGGACACCAAGTCTTTCCAAGCAGTTTGGCTTTTCAAGCGGTTATATCACAGATGTAGATTTGTCTGACACCGCAGTAACAGAGCCTGACTCATGGGGTGCTACTCCTAATGATGCACAACGCTATTATCAACAACAGGGTATAGCGGCATTCTGTCACTTTGGACCAAACACTTTCCAAGGTGTTAGTTGGGGTACATCTTATGGGGACAGAACTCCTGATGATTTGTTCACACTTGACCAAGACTTTGACGCTGACAACATTGTAAAAACAATGAAAGAAGCAGGCTTTTCAAGAATTGTCCTTACCTGTAAGCACCACGATGGTATGGCTATCTGGGACTGTTCCGCCGTTTACGATGACTTCAACCTAACTCCTTACACTATCGCACAAACTAATTACAAAAATGGCGAAGGCGATATCTTTGAGGAACTCTCCGATGCTTGTACTAAGTATAATATGGATATGGGTTGCTACCTTTCACCATGGGATATCCACATGCAAAACGAGGGTATCTTTGGCTGCACAACTAAGCGTGTAAAAGATGCAGATGGTAATGTTGTAAGGAATGCCGACGGTACGGCTCAGACTGTATCTGTCGACCAAAACAGTAGCGGCGAATACCTTACATACCAAAATCAATATAACGAATTTTATATTGCTCAAATTAACCACATTTTATATGCCGTTAAGACTGACGAGAACGGCAATACACTTTATAACGCTGATGGCACACCGCAATATAAGTATGGTAACAACAACCCTAACCGCCGTACAGACCGATTTGTAGAATGGTGGATGGATGGTGCTACCGGTACAGGTGCTGCTGCTCAATATTATGATTGGAAAGGCATTTTAGATGCTATCCGTGCAGTTAACCCTGATTGTCAGGTATTTGGTACAGCAAAGGCCGGCAGTGATAATACAGATGACTTAATTTTTGATAGCCTTGTAAATACAGGCGGTATCCACTGGATAGGTAACGAGAGCGGTTATGCAAACAGCACAACATGGTCTAAGCTTGATTCGGGTAGCCCTGGTTATGAGGTAACTTCTAAATATAAGAGGGAGACTTCCTCTATCGTAGGCTTGCCGGAGGGTAATATATGGAGTGTTCCGGAAGTTGATACCAAGATGCTCGCAAGTGAGTGGTTCTGGAATACAAACAGCGAAAAGTCATTACACTCTATGCAGAGCCTCGCTGATATCTATTTTAGAACAGTAGGTAACGGTGCAACATTGTTACTTAACATGTCGCCTAACACAGATGGTGAACTTGATACCAACCAATACAACCGTTTTGTACAATTTGGTCAGGCTATCAAGGACACATTTACAGATGACTTCACCAAGAGTGATACAGCCACTGCTGCGGCTACATCAGTCTATGGTAATGATTTAGACTATTCCGCTTCTAATGTTTTAGATACAATTCCGACAGGCCAAACTTATGATGAAACATACTGGGCACCTTCTGATGGCCAAACAACAGGCAGTATAGAGATTGACCTTGGCGGTTCAAAAACATTCGATGTAGTTTCTATTGAGGAATATATAGCAAAAGGACAAAAAATCTCTAAATTCACAGTTGAATACAAGACAGCAAGAGGTACTTGGGAGACATTTGGTACAGGTACAACTATCGGTGCCAAAAAGTTAATTCGTACTGCTCCTGTAACAGGTACTGCTATCCGCATAAATATTACAGAATCTTATGATTTACCGATGATTAACAATGTTGGTGTTTATAAGGCAAGCGAAGATTTCGAACTTGTCGGCGTTTCTACTGCTGATACTCTCGGACTTCCAGCCGATATAAACAAATACACATTTATCTCTCATACAGATTCTACAACTACCGGTTCTTGGGCAAGCAGTGATGATACCCATAAATGGTCACAACAAGCAAACTCAACTATGACCTACACATTTACAGGCTCACAGGTTGTAGTTAAGGCTATCAAAGACCCAAACCACGGTGCTATGACTATAAATATTGATGGCGTAGATGTTGCCACCGTTGATATTTACAACAGCACGAGATTAACCGAGCAACTTGTCTACGCATCTGATGAGTTAACTTACGGCGAACACACAGTTAAACTTACTGCTGTAAACAATTCAAACAATAAGAGTTGCATAGATATATACGGTATTTATGTATTAGATAATAACGGTGTTGGTATAGTTTCT
>CAZZHP010000128.1:0-2374 GCA_964653925.1 uncultured Eubacteriales bacterium
AGATTGTTGGCAAGGTCAGAGTTAAACCTCTCTATAATTGTCTCGTAAGTGATTGAGCCGTCACTTGTGTATGGCATCTCGGACAGCAAATAATGTCTGACTGCGTCAACACCGAGTAATGCTACTAAATCATCGGCGTAAATTGTGTTGCCTCTTGATTTGCTCATTTTATCCGTACCAAACAATAGCCAAGGGTGTCCGAAAATTTGTTTTGGCAAAGGCTCACCCAACGCCATCAACATAATCGGCCAATAAATTGTATGGAAACGCAAAATATCCTTGCCGATAATATGCACATTTGCCGGCCAATATTTTTTGTACAAATCAGAACTTCCGTCAGGACTGTAACCAAGTGCGGTGATATAGTTGGAGAGTGCGTCTATCCAAACATATATTATATGCTTATCATCAAATGTTACCGGAATACCCCACTTAAAACTTGTACGGGATACGCACAAATCTTGCAGACCTTGTTTGATAAAATTATTTACCATTTCTTTCTTCCTTGTTTCTGGGAAAATAAAGTCAGGGTTATTTTCGATAAATTCTTCGAGTTGTGTTTGATATTTGGAAAGTCTTAGGAAGTAAGCCTCCTCTTTCGCCTTCTTTACCTCACGGTGACAGTCAGGGCAACAGCCGTTTTCATCAAGTTGAGATTCGGTCCAGAAACTCTCGCACGGAGTGCAATACAGTCCCTCATATTCGCTCTTGTAAATGTCGCCTTGTTCGTAAAGTTTCTTAAAAATCTTTTGAACTGCCTTTTCGTGATAATCATCGGTAGTACGGATAAACTTATCATACGAGATATTCAAAAGATTGCAAATATCCTTGATTTCACCTGCGATTTTGTCAACATATTCTTTTGGGGTTATACCCGCATTTTGGGCAATTTCTTCTATCTTTTGACCGTGTTCATCTGTACCTGTAAGGAAGAAAACGTCATATCCCTGCAAACGCTTATATCTTGCGATAGTGTCAGTAAGGACAATCTCGTAACTGTTGCCTATGTGTGGCTTCCTTGATGTATAGGCAATAGCAGTTGTTATATAATATGGCTCTTTTTTGCACATAATTAAAAACTCCTTTTTATAATTGTGTCTATCTAAATTATTTATATTAGTTAATTTTGTTTTTATAGATTGCTTGGGTTATTTCTGCTTTGGCTCAATCTTTTTTTCTGTGCCGTTTAAAATTCTGACAATGTTGCTCTTGTGCTTAATTATAATCATAGCACAAATCAAAACAGCAAAAACAGTGCAAATAGCGACATAATGAGTAGGCATTTCTACATTGGTAATATATTTTAGAAACACAAATGTACTGACAGGATAGGTAATTGAACCGACAATAGAAGATAAAGATATTATCCTTGTTATCATAAAGCAAATAAGGAAAGCCATAAGTACACAAATAAATACTCTGACATCGGTAACTAATATGACAGCAATAGCAGTTGTCACACCCTTGCCACCTTTAAATTTGAAGAAAATCGGGAACATGTGTCCGAGTATAGTAAAAAAACCGCAGATTAAAGCACTATATCTGACAAATTCGTAACCTGCAACATCAGTTGCAATATCTGCCAATACGGCGGACATTACAATACTTCCCATAAAAGATGTAAATATACCTTTAACGAAATCGAACACAAAGGTCATAATGGCAGGACCTTTGCCAACGCAACGCAAAACATTTGTAAAGCCTGCGTTTTGACTGCCCATTGTGCGAATATCCTTATGCAATACCATTTTTGTAAATACTATTGCTGGGTTAATGCTACCTATAAGATAGGACAAAATAGCAAGAATTAAAACAATAGGCCAAGTCTGTAATAAAATCTGTAATACATATTCCATTATTTATTCTCTCCTTTTTCTCTTATTACAAATCGGATAGGAGTTCCCTCCAAACCAAATGTTTCCCTAATTTGATTTTCGAGATAGCGTTGATATGAAAAGTGAAACAAATCTGCACTGTTGCAGAATGCTACAAATGTCGGCGGTTTGGTAGATGCCTGTGTCATAAAGTAAATTTTGAGCCTCCTGCCCTTGTCGGTAGGTGGTTGAACCCTTGTCGTAGCCTGTGCGAGTAACTCGTTGAGCATACCTGTACGGATACGCATAGCATTCTGGTTGGCTACATATTTTATAAGTTCAAATAATCTGTCAATCCTTTGACCTGTCTTAGCAGAGATAAAAATCATCGGTGCATAAGACATAAACGCAAACTCAACTTCGAGTTTCTTTTTAAACTCGTTCATAGTCTTGTCATCTTTTTCGATAGCGTCCCACTTATTAACGGCTATAATACACGCCTTGCCTGCTTCGTGTGCTAAACCTGCAACCTTGCTGTCCTGTTCGGTATAGCCGACAGA
>CAZZHP010000129.1:0-2357 GCA_964653925.1 uncultured Eubacteriales bacterium
AATAATCTTCCGAATTTGCATATTTATAATCAAGCAAGACTAAATCTGTATATAATAATAGTTCTTTTATATCATTATTCCAAATGCAACCGGAGGTATCAAGTGCAGTATTTATCCCTAATTTTTTTAATGATTTAAAAAGTTCGGCAACAAACCTTGCTTGGCACAGCGGTTCACCACCCGAGACAGTCACTCCGCCCTTATTGCCAAAGTAATTTTTAAAGCGAACAATTTTTTTGACAAGAGTGTCCACATCTGTTGTACTGCCGACAGAAAACTCCCAAGTATCAGGGTTATGGCAGCAGGCACAGCGTAGGGGACAACCCTGCATAAAGATTACACATCTGACACCTGGGCCATCAACAGTGCCAAGACTTTGAATAGAATGAATATTCCCTATCATATTAAATTGATGTGTGGAATGTACGCATCATTACTTCACGCTGTTGCTCTTTTGAGAGTTTACAGAAGTTGACAGCATAGCCCGAAACACGAATTGTCAAGTTAGGGTATTCCTCCGGATGCTCGTAAGCCTTCATCAACAATTCACGATTCATAACATTTACATTGAGGTGATGGGCGTTGTTCTTGAAATAGCCATCGAGTATAGTTGTAAGATTTTCTATCCTCTCGCTGTCGCTCTTGCCGAGTGCATCGGGAACAATAGAGAATGTATTAGAGATACCGTCAGATGCAGAGGAATACGGCAATTTCGAAACCGAGTTGAGCGATGCCAATGCACCGTTTTCTTCTCTGTTATGCATAGGGTTAGCACCAGGGGCAAAAGGCTCGCAACGCTTTCTGCCGTCAGGTGTAGCACCTGTCTTTTTGCCGTAAACAACATTAGATGTAATTGTAAGTGCGGAAAGTGTATGTAATGCACCACGATAGGTCGGAGTCTTTTTAAGCTCTCCGTGTACTTTTACAAGCAGGTCAGAGGCAATCTCATCAACACGGTTGTCATCATTACCAAACTTAGGGAAGTCACCAACAGTTTCAAAGTCAATTACTATGCCGTTTTCGTCTCTAATCGGGTGAACTTTTGCATATTTTATAGCGGATAATGAGTCGGTAATGACGGACAGCCCCGCAACACCAAACGCCATCAAACGCTCAACATTTGTATCGTGCAGGGCCATTTGGGTTTTTTCGTAGGCATATTTATCGTGCATATAGTGTATGCAGTTCATAGTATTTACATATAGCCTGCAAAGCCATTCAAGGTATATATCAAACCTCTGTATAACCTTGTTATAGTCAAGAATATCATCTTGCATAGGTTCCATTTGAGGGCCTATATGAGTGCCGAATATATTGTCAACTCCGCCGTTTATAGCCAAGAGCAGAAGTTTAGCAAGGTTAGTCCTTGCACCAAAGAATTGCATCTGCTTGCCGATTTTCATTGCCGATACGCAACAAGCGATAGCATAATCATCGCCAAAACTCAAACGCATTAAGTCATCATTTTCGTATTGGATAGAATTTGTATCAATAGAGATTTTTGAACAGAAGTTTTTAAAATTATCAGGCAGAGAATTGCTCCAAAGCACGGTAAGGTTTGGTTCGGGAGCAGGGCCGAGATTATACAGCGTGTTTAGAATACGGAACGAAGATTTTGTAACAAGCGTTTGGTGATTTAAACTCATACCACCAATGCTCTCGGTAATCCACATTGGGTCACCGCCGAACAGGTCGTTGTATTCAGGTGTACGCAAGTGTCGGGCAGCCCTTAATTTCAAAACTAAATCATCAAACAATTCCTGTGCAGAAATCTCGTCAAGAACGCCACGCTTAATATCCCTTTCAATATAAATATCAAAGAAAGTAGATGTTCTGCCAAATGACATAGCGGCACCGTTTTGCTCTTTGTTGGCAGCAAGATAGGCAAAATAAGTCCATTGTATTGCTTCTCTTGCGTTTGTAGCAGGCTTGCTTATATCGTAACCGTACATACCTGCCATTTCTTTTAATTTTTGCAAAAATGCTATTTGTTGAAATAACTCCTCAGTAAGGCGGATATTATCAACACTCATAAAATTATCGGCAAGGCCTGCCTTGTCTTTTTTCTTTTCTTCAATAAGTACATCTATGCCGTATAGAGCAACCCTGCGGTAATCACCTATAATTCTGCCACGACCGTAAGCGTCAGGCAAACCTGTAAGTAAAGCACAGTGTCGGGCAGACTTCATCTCATCTGTATATACACGGAACACACCATCGTTATGGGTGGTTCTGTATTTAAAATATTCCTCGATTTTATCCGATAATTTATATCCATAAGCTTCGCAAGCAGAGCGAGCCATACGAATACCGCCAAAAGGGTTAACGCCTCTTTTGAGCGGTTCATCTGTTTGTAA
>CAZZHP010000130.1:0-2309 GCA_964653925.1 uncultured Eubacteriales bacterium
GTCTGCAAGTGCTTAACAAGACGGATATTGCAATTATAGTTGTTGATATGTCGGTTGGAATTACCCAGATAGAGGTTGAACTTATCAACCGTATTAACGGCAAAAATATACCTTATATAATAGTATTCAACAAGGCGGATATTGTTAATCAAGGGATAGAATGCAACTACGGCAGGAGTATCTGCGTTAGTGCCAAAGATGGCACCAATATAAATAATCTCAAAGATATGATTGCCACGCTTGTACCACAAGGGGAAAAAGTACCTATCGTTAGTGATATTATAAGCCAAAATGATGTTGTTGTGCTGGTAATTCCGATAGATAACTCCGCCCCAAAGGGTAGAATTATTCTACCGCAACAACAGGTATTAAGGGAAGTTTTGGACTGTAATGCTATGGCTATATCGACACAGGTAGGCACACTTAAACAAACGCTCGATTTGCTGAATGTTAAGCCAAAAATAGTAATTACAGACAGCCAAGCGTTCAAAGAGGTTGCACAGATTGTGCCTGACGATGTAACCTTGACATCGTTTTCTATACTCTTTGCAAGGCATAAGGGCGAGTTAGCACCACTGCTTGATGGTGCTGACGGAATGGATAATTTACAGCACGGCGACAGGGTGCTTATATCCGAGGGCTGTACTCATCATAGACAATGCAACGATATCGGCAGTGTCAAGATACCGAATATTTTAAGGAAATATACAGGCAAAGAGTTGCAGTTCGAATATACAAGCGGTACGGAGTTCCCTGTTGATTTATCGCCGTATAAGTTGATAGTCCACTGTGGCGGTTGTATGCTTAATCAGCGTGAGATGAAATTCAGAATTGCCTGTGCGACAGAGCAACAAATACCTATTGTTAATTATGGTATGCTAATTGCAAAAGCAACAGGCATATTGGATAGGAGTTTATCCTGTTTTAATTATTACAAAAACTCCCAAAGCAAGCCTGCAAATGATGAATAAATTTAATAAAAGCCAAAAACACGGGACACCTTGTATAAAAAGGTGTCCCGTTAAAATTACATACCAAAATTAATTAGTTGGCTTGTTTCATTCTGCCCTCGTGGTCTGTTATGTAGGAGCAATCAAGCAAAATCTCCGATATAGGAACAATTTTGTAGCCCTTGGCTTGTATTGCCTCGATTATAAGCGGTAGTGCCTCAGGGGTATTTTTTGCACCGTTGTGCATAAGGATAATAGAGCCGTTGGATATTTTGTTTGTAATTCTTTCTACCATTTGTGCAGGTGTCGGGTCCTTCCAGTCGAGCGAATCAACATCCCACTGTACGCAGTACATATTTTGACCGTTAACGCACTCAACAACAGAATTGTTATAATCACCATAAGGTGCTCTGAAAAGGGTAACCTCGTTACCTGTGAGTGCCTTGATTTTCTCGTTACAACTCGAAATTTCGGAAATCATCTTGTCATTAGACAGTTGTGTCATGTGCGGGTGGGTGTTGCTGTGGTTGCCGACATCGTGGCCACGGCTTGCAATCTCTTTGACCGAATCAGGATAATTATCAACCCATTGACCTACAAGGAAGAATGTAGTCTTTACATTGTATTTATCCAGAATATCAAGTAATGTTTCGGTTTGTTCGTTACCCCACGCAGCGTCAAACGATAGTGCAACTACCTTTTCTTCGCCCTTATCAACGCAATAGATAGGTATTTTCCTCTCGGTGTTAGCAGTTGATACTGCCTGTGATAAACCGGAAAAGCCTATGCTAAACGCAATCGCACCTATAAGCACGCACGCAAATAATGACAGCAGACTCTTTTTAGTCAGTACTATTGTTTTCATATTATCACCTCACTAAAATATATGATAATATCTTGTAAAATAATTACTTTTTGGATATTAAAATTTTGCAAATTTACAAAAATAAACGGTCTGCCAAATATGACAGACCGCTTAGTTTACAGACTTAAAGTTACTTAAATTTAATTTTAATCTTGCTGTTTTTTGCGTAAGATTTAAACGGTGTCAAGGTGCCGTCGGAATTTTGCACCTTGACATTATCAAGTTGTGTATCAAACTGTTGTCTAATGCGGGATAAATATATCCCGTAAACTTTCTTTTGAATAATTTGCTCGTCAGCATTTAGTCCGCTTGTACGCTTTTTTTGTGATAATTCGTTTATAATTTGCAACAAATCTTCCTGAGCAATATTGTTATCTATTGTATTAATATCCATAGGTTTGCCTCCGTAAAATTATATAATATATTTTAGCATATAAGCGTAAAAAAATCAAATAATAGTTGTAGAAAATTTGCCTAATTGTGTTGACTAAAAA
>CAZZHP010000131.1:0-2204 GCA_964653925.1 uncultured Eubacteriales bacterium
CACGCTTGATATTAAGCACAACGCCACCTTTGGCAGTACCATCGAGTTTGGTCAGTACAATACCCGTAAGGTCGGCAACATTCTTAAATTCTTTTGCCTGATTGACTGCGTTTTGTCCTGTTGTCGCATCAAGCACGAGCAGAAATTCTTTGTCTGCATCAGGTAACTCTCTATCTATAATACGGCTGATTTTTGCAAGTTCGTCCATAAGATGTCTTTTGTTGTGCAATCTGCCGGCAGTATCGCAAATAATTACATCTGCGTTGCGGGCCTTGGCTGCTGAAATAGCATCAAATACAACGGCGGCTGGGTCACTGCCCTCTTTGTGCTTGACAATGTAACTGCCACTACGGTTTGCCCATATATCGAGTTGGTCTATCGCAGCCGCACGGAATGTATCCGCTGCCGCAAGTACGACCTTTTTGCCATCTTGCTTAAATCTATGTGCAAGTTTACCTATCGTTGTAGTCTTGCCGACACCGTTCACACCGATTACAAGTATAATCGACGGTTTGGTGTTAAGCACAAGTTCGTTGTTGCCTGTAAGCATATCAGCGGTAATTTCGGCAAGCATATTATGAATTTGATTAGGGTCTTGGACTTTTTCTTTTTTTACCCTATCTTTTAATATTTCGCAGATATCCTGTGCGATAGCAGCACCTACATCGCCCATTATTAGGAGTTCCTCTAACTCCTCGAATAATTCATCATCAATCTTCTTGAATGATGATAACATATTGTCAATCTGATTAACAATAGTTTCTCTGGTCTTTTTAAGACCGTCTTTAATTTTGCTGAATAAACCCATATTTACCTCCTGTATTTACCGGTAAATTAAATACCGAGTTTGGCTGCTACCTCAGATGTTTTAAGACTGAGCATTTTTGACACGCCCTCGTCCTGCATTGTTACACCGTAGAGTACATCGGCTTCTTCCATAGTGCCTCTCCTGTGGGTAATACAGATAAACTGCGATTTATGGCACAGGGTACGCATATATTTGGCAAAACGCTCAACGTTTACATCATCAAGGGCTGCCTCTATCTCATCAAGCACACAGAACGGTGCCGGTCGGACCTTCATTATCGAAAAATAAAGTGCGATGGCTACAAGTGCCTTTTCGCCACCTGAAAGTGCTTCGAGGTGGGACACAATCTTGCCCGGTGGATGCACCATAATATCAATACCGCTTGTAAGTATGCTCTCCGGCTCGGAGAGTACAAGCGATGCTGTACCGCCCCCAAAAAGTTCACGGAAAGTCTGGGTAAAGTTACCGTTAATCTCGTTAAAACTTTTGATAAATACATCTTTCATTTGGTGAGTTAGTTTATTTATGAGTGCTTCAATCTCTTTTTTGGACTTCTCAATATCATTAACCTGCGAACTTATAAAGTTATATCTTTCGGAAACTTCTTTATATTCCTCGATGGCAGATACATTTACACTGCCAAGTGCCTTTATCTTACCTTTGAGTTCGTTGAGCCGTTTGTTTGCTTGGGTGATATTCTCGATAGGCACGCTGATTTCCTCTGCTTGTCGGCGTGTAAGTTCGTATTCCTCCCACAATTTTTTGATAATATCATCATATTGTGCTTGAAGGTTTATCTTTCGCTCTTCGAGTCGGGCAAGTTCACGGGTTATAACCTCTTTGTCGGACATCAAATCTTTTTCTTGCTGTCTGAGATTTAAAGTAGTTTTTTCAAGTTCGTCACGCTTAACATTTATATCATTTGTTAATTTAGCAAGGTTATCAATATTATTTTGCAAATCTTCAAGTTGACTTTTATGCTCGCCGATTTTGGATAAAATCTCTTTGTTTGTATTTTCGAGCGACTGCAACTCTGCCTTTAAGTCGTTTTGCCTGTTTAGCCTCTGCAAGTCGGAACTTTTTGCGACATTTATCTCATTTTCGAGATTTTCTATATCCTTTTTAACGGCTATAATATCAATTCTGATATTTTGAATTTGTGCCGAAAGTTCCTCCCTTTGAGCTGATAAATCTGCCCTGCTACCTGTAATTGAGTTAATCTGTTCCTCAAAATAGGCAATCTTTTGGTTGAGTTTATCAAGTTCTTCGGATAAGAATATTTTTTGAGATTTAAAACTTTCTATCTTATCCTGTGCAAGTTTAATCTGCTCGTTTAAAGTTACCTTGTTATTATTTATGTTTGTAATCTCATTATTACAAGCGTTGCGTTCGGCTT
>CAZZHP010000132.1:0-2195 GCA_964653925.1 uncultured Eubacteriales bacterium
CCATCTTATGGCGGTGCTGCTAACGCTCCTTTACTCGGCGGTATGGAGATGTACGATTTCGAGGGCTGGCAAGGCAGAAACGATTATGACGAATATATAAGAACTGTATATTCACACAATATTACAACTAAATTTATCCAACACTTTGACTGTACAAAGTGGGTAAACAGCGAAAATTCATACGAGGTTGAGGGCTATGACTGGTATCCTGAAATGTACATCGAACTTAAAGATGAGGCAGGTAACCTTGTTACCCTCACAAGAGGCTCTGATGATGTAAAAAGTTCTGCTTACCGTGATAGAACAATAACTTACAACGGTGTGGTTGTTTCTAAGGGTGCTTGTACAACAGGTGCTACAAGCGTATCACAAAGAATTACAGGTACAGAAACTTATCTTATCCCTTGGTTCTGGTCTGCTGATAGCACAGTTCTTGAAGATAGCGAACAAAAACTCTATCACTGGAACTGCCAAGGCGGTACAACTACTTGGGAACTCATTGATGAGTGGAAAGACTGCCAAACTGTAACGGTATACAAACTTACAGATTTAGGCAAGACCGATATGCAAGAAGTTGCAGTTGTAGATGGCAAAATTACTATTACAGCTGATGCTGAAACTCCTTATGTAGTATATAAGGGTGAAAAAGCACAAATTGATGTTAAGTGGAGCGAAGGTATGCACCTCTATGATGTGGGCTTTAACTCAGGTGCACTTACTGCTTGGACACAAGTAGGCACAGGTTCTGCTACTATTGCAAAGAGCCAATATAGCAACCCTATGCTTAAACTTGATGGCACTATTGCACTTACACAAACTCTTACAGACCTACAAGCAGGTGCAAAATACGCTATATATGTTGGTGTAGATAACAGGAGCGACAACGCCGCGACCATTACACTTAAAGATTCAAATGGTAATGTAATAGACACCAACTATACAGATAGGTCAATAGCCAAGAACTATATCAAGGCTTATGCTCACTCTACTTCAAGTGCTACCGAAAACGGCACAAGTTACTTCCAGAATATGTATGTTTACTTTACAGCACCGACAGATGGCAGTGATGTAACAATTACACTCAGCCATACAGGTGATGGGCACGCATATTTTGATGATATCCGTGTATTAAAAAATAACTTTACCGGTATTACCAAAGATGCTGATGGTAATGTTATCAGGTTTGAGAATGATTTCGAGAACAACGCACAGGGTGTATATCCGTTTGTAATTGGCGGTGTTGAGTGGGTTGAGGATAACAGAACTCACCTTTCAGAGAAAAATGCACCTTATACACAGGCAGGTTGGGATGTAAAGAAGCTCGATGATGTTATCGACGGAAACTGGTCAATCAAGGTTAATGGACTTGTACAGAAAAATAACCTTGTAATGCAAACTATACCGCAAAACTTCCGTTTTGAGCCAAATGTAACATATACTGTATCATTCGACTATCAATTAGGTTCAGACGGTACTTATGTAGTTGCACTTGGTAACGGCGAGTATACCTCACTCCAAGATTCGCTTTACCTCGAAAAGACACTTGATACAAATGTTGTAGCAGGTCAAGCTAAAACAAACAAGTGTGTATTTACAATTACAGGTGCCGAGAACGGCCAAACTTGGTTTGGTATTTACTCAACAGGTGTCGCAGCGGAGGTTACAGGTATATCCGGTAGCGAGGCTAACTTTGGTGGTTATAAGGATATAATCATCGATAACCTTGTAATTACCAGAAACGATGCAGACTCTGCTGATAGAACAGCTATTAACGCTAAGATTGCTGAGGCAAGCAACCTTGATTCCCGTGATTACGAGGAGGCAACTTGGTCAGCAATGCAAAGCAAACTTTCAACTGCCAAGGCTGTCGTTGCAAACCTTGACGCTACAAAGACAGAAATTGACACTGCTTGTGCAGAACTTACAACAGCCATAAGCAATTTGGTTAGAGTATCTTGCACAATTAGCGGTAAGGTAGTTTCTAATACAGGTACTGCTATTGCAAATGCAACAGTAATACTCAAAGCCGATGGCGAACAAAATAGGTCAACTAAAACTAACGCAAACGGCGAATATAGTTTTGCTGATATTCCTATAAGGAACTACACCGCATTAGTTACTGCAAGTGGCTATGTATCTAAATATAATGTTGCTATCACAGTTAACAGAGGTCAAAGCAATCAAGCCAATATTGT
>CAZZHP010000133.1:0-2192 GCA_964653925.1 uncultured Eubacteriales bacterium
AAGGGCAACTACTTTCACGCAGAAGTAGACAGCAAAAAACAACCGTACACCATTGTTATGCCACCACCAAATATTACAGGTCAGTTACACATGGGACACGCCCTTGACAATACTATGCAGGATATACTTATCCGTTACCGCAGAATGCAGGGCTACTCTGCACTTTGGTTACCCGGTACAGACCATGCCGCTATTGCGACAGAGGTTAAGATAGTAGAGGCTATGGCTAAGGAAGGCATTACTAAGGAAGATTTGGGCAGAGAGAAGTTCCTCGAAAGAGCGTGGGAATGGAAGCGTGTATACGGTGGCAGAATTGTTGAGCAACTCAAAAAACTCGGTTCAAGTTGCGACTGGGAGAGAGAACGCTTTACTATGGACGAAGGCTGTTCCGAGGCGGTTAAAGAGGTATTTATTAAACTCTACCAAAAGGGACTCATCTATCGTGGCGAGAGAATAATCAACTGGTGTCCGTGCTGTTGTACATCTATATCCGATGCGGAGGTTGAATATTCCGACCAAGCAGGCCATTTTTGGCATTTGAGGTACCCTCTTGCCGATGGTAGCGGTGAACTTATACTTGCAACAACCCGACCGGAGACTTTGCTCGGTGATACTGCTGTTGCAGTTAACCCAGATGATGATAGATACAAGCACCTTGTAGGCAAGAATTTGATTTTACCACTCTGCAACAGAGAAATACCTATCGTAGCCGACAGTTATGTTGATATGGAGTTTGGTACAGGTGTAGTTAAGATTACTCCTGCTCACGACCCTAACGACTTTGAGGTCGGTTTAAGGCATAATCTGCCTGTTATAAATGTTATGGACGATACCGCCCATATGAATAATCTGGCTGGTAAATATGAGGGTATGGAGCGTTACGAATGCCGCAAGGCTATTGTCAAGGACCTCGAAGATGGAGGCTATCTTGTAAAGGTTGAGGCACATAATCATAATGTAGGCACCTGTTACCGCTGTAAAACTACCGTAGAGCCACGAGTTTCGAAACAATGGTTTGTTAAGATGAAACCGCTCGCAGAGCCTGCTATCGAGTGCGTCAAGAATGGCGACACAAAGTTTGTGCCGGAGAGATTTGACAAAATCTACTACCATTGGATGGAGAATATCAAGGATTGGTGTATTTCAAGACAACTTTGGTGGGGTCATAGAATACCTGCGTGGTATTGTGCAGATTGTGGCGAGATTATTGTTTCTAAGGATACTCCGCACACTTGCCCAAAATGTGGCAGTGCAAAGTTAAATCAAGATGAAGATACACTCGACACTTGGTTTAGTTCTGCTTTGTGGCCGTTCTCTACACTTGGCTGGCCGGAAAAAACACCTGAATTTGACTATTTTTATCCTACAAATACCCTTGTCACAGGATATGATATTATATTCTTCTGGGTTGCCCGAATGATTTTTTCCGCTTGTGAACAAACAGGCAAAGCACCGTTTGATACAGTGTTTATACACGGTATTGTCCGTGACGAAAACGGCGTAAAAATGTCAAAATCACTCGGCAACGGTATTGACCCGCTCCAAGTTATAGAGGAGTTCGGTGCGGACGCACTCAGACTTTTCTTGGCTATGGGTAATGCCCCAGGTAATGATATGCGTTTTATGGACAAAAAGGTTGAGGCTTGCAGGAATTTTGCCAACAAACTTTGGAACGCAAGCAGATTTGTCCATATGAATATTGATGAATTTGATGTTAAAAACGAACTTCCGTCAGAACTTACTGTCGAGGATAAGTGGATAATTTCCAACTTCAATAAGGTTGCAAAAGAAATTACAGAGAACTTAGACAAGTTTGAACTTGGTATTGCAGTGCAAAAGATTTACGATTTTACTTGGGACTGTTACTGTGACTGGTATATTGAACTTGCAAAATCAAGACTCCAAAGCGGTGGTCAAACAGCCCAAAACGCAAGGCAAGTTCTCGTATGGGTACTTGACGGTATCCTGCGTTTGCTGCACCCGTTTATGCCGTTTATTACAGAGGAAATATGGCAGACTATACCGCATCGGGATAATACAGAGGCACTTATTATTGCCAAATATCCTGAATTTAACGCACAAAATGACTACCCAGACGCTTGTGCCGAGATGGAGAAAATTATGGACGCTATCCGTGCTATCCGTACTTGCAGACAAGAGATGAATGTTCCGCAATCAAGGAAGGCAAAGGT
>CAZZHP010000134.1:0-2185 GCA_964653925.1 uncultured Eubacteriales bacterium
TTTATGTTTGGAACTCAGGCTATGCTAATCCTAAGAATATGTTCAAAGATGGCTTTGACCTCATCAATATCCTTGATGGCAGTAACTATATAGTTCCTGCTGCCGGCTATTACGGCGACTACCTTAGTGATAGTGGCAAATATACAACTTATGACCCAAGTAACTTTGGCGGTTCAAAACTTCCATCAGGTGATGACCAAGTACTCGGTGGTGCTTACGCTATCTGGAACGATATGGTAGACAAGAGAGATAACGGTATGTCAGACTATGATATATTTGATAGGTTCTTTGCACCAATCGTTGGTTATTCTTCAAACCTTTGGGGTAATATTGATAACCAAACATTAACTTACAACGAGGTTAAAGAGATTGCTAATGTTGTTTCAACAGCACCAAACTCAAACCCTTACAACGAGGTAGACTCCAAAACAGATGATAAAGTTGCTTATAACTTTACTTCTTCAACAATCAAAGATACAACAGGCAACGGTTACGATGTAACAGAGGTTGTTAACGCTACTGTTGTAAATGAACAAGGCAAAAACGCACTCAAACTTAACGGTGGCGAGAGTTATGTTTCAACTCCGATTGAATACTTCGGTGATGGTGCAGAACTTTCAATGTCGGTATATCGTAGTTCAGACAGCACAGAGCCACAAATTCTCTGCGAAACATCTGATAAGTTCGAAACATCTGCTATTTACGCTGTTCAAGAGGGAACAGGTAAAGTTGGCTTTACAAGGGAGAATACCGCTTATTCGTTCGACTATACATTACCTGTTGGCGAATGGGTTGACCTCAAATTTGTCGGTCATAAAGATTATGCAGAGTTGTTTGTAAACGGCGAGTTAGTTTCGACTGTTGACTCAACAACATTTGTCAGACAAGTGGGAACAAATTCTATTGGCGTTCACGCTACACTTATGATTCCTTTTGCTCAAATCGGTAGCAAGACAAGTGCATTTGACGGTCTTGTTTCAGATGTAAGTGTATATCAAGAAAGTGAATTTAATCTTAGCGAAGAAAATGTACTTGATAGAACAAACTTTACTGTAACATCAGATAACGAGAACCCTCGTGCTGGTTCCGAAGGTCCTGCTACACTTGCTTTTGACGGTGATGTTTCAACCTTCTGGCACTCAAATTACACACCATATACAGCTCTTCCTGCAAGCATTACAATAGATATGCAACAGGCTCAAAGCATTTGCAAATTTGTATATGTTCCACGCCAAGACGGCACAAGTAACGGACATATAACTTCTTACGAAGTTTCTGTAAAACTTAACGAGAGTGATGAATGGACAGTTGTAGCCACAGGTAACTGGGCAGGCTCATCTGATACAAAGGTTGCTAAGTTTGATGATGTAGAGGCAAGATATGTTAAATTTACCGCACTTACAGGTACAGGTACAAGTACTCAAACCTTTGCGGCAGCTTCCGAAATTTACATTATTGGTAGCAGCCAAGCACAAGGTATTCTTGGTGATGTAAACGGCAGCGGTACAGTAGATTCAACAGACGCTACACTTGTACTTCAACATTATGCTGGTATTAACATTCTTACAGATGATTTTGCAAAACTTGCAGATGTAAACAATAATGGTGCAGTAGACTCAACTGACGCTACATTGATTTTACAATACTATGCAGGAATTATCAGTTCATTTGGTGAATAATCATCAGGTTCACGATTAAAAAAATTCCCCCAAGATTAGACTATAATCTTGGGGGTTTCCTTTTGCCAAAAAGTAAACTCCCAAAGCCAAAACTTTGGGAGTTATCTTTTGGAACATATAAGTTTAATAACCGAGAATTGCATCAAGGGAATCATCATTCTCTATCCAGTCAGCTACATTGACTGTCCTGTATTTTGTCTTGGTATCTCTAATTACAACTTTTTCGATACCGGCATTTATTATCATTCGTTTACACATAGCACAAGCATTGGCATTTTCTACATACTCTTGTGTTGTAGCGTCTTTACCAACAAGGTAAAGGGTAGCACCAAACATCTGCTCTCTTGGTGCGTGTATAATTGCATTTGCCTCGGCATGAACACTACGGCAAAGTTCATAGCGTTCACCACGAGGAATATTTTTAATTGCCCTTGTGCAATATCCAAGGTCACAACAGTTTTTGCGACCTCTTGGTGCACCAACATAGCCTGTAGAAACTATTTGAT
>CAZZHP010000135.1:0-2151 GCA_964653925.1 uncultured Eubacteriales bacterium
GGGTCTTAATACAGGCGGTATGGGTACAATCAGCCCAAACCCTTTCTATACAGACAAGATTGCCGATGAATGTATGCAGAAAATCTTTATCCCTACAATTAACGCTATGAACCAAGAGGGCAGAACTTTCAAAGGTTGTCTGTATTTTGGCTTGATGCTTACCCCAAACGGTCCTAAGGTTATTGAATATAACGCACGGTTTGGCGACCCTGAGACACAGGTTGTTCTGCCAAGGTTAAAGACAGATTTGGTTGATATCTGTAACGCAGTTATTGATGGCACTTTGTCCGACCTTGATATAGAGTGGTACGATACCGCTACCGCTTGCGTTGTTATAGCAAGTGGCGGATATCCGGAGAGTTACAAAAAGGGTATCGAGATTAAAGGGCTTGATTCTAACGGTCAGGTTGACGGTGCTATTGTTTATCACGCTGGCACAAAGCTCGAAAACGGCAAACTCTACACAAACGGTGGCAGAGTTTTGGGCATAACCGCAATGGGTGATACACTCCAAGAGGCACTTGATAAGGCCTATTCGGCGACCAAGAAAATACATTTTGATGGTATGCACTATCGCACTGATATAGGTAAATATTAATAAGAATACTATATTTGTATAAAACAAAAAGACTCCCTAACTCAGTTGGGGAGTCTTTTTTAATTATAAATATTAATTAATATCTATAATAACCTTAGTATTGTTGCGTATAGCGGCAGTACGAGCAATAGTGCGTATAGCTTTTGCTATTTTTCCTTGTTTGCCAATGATTTTGCCGGTGTCTTCTTCTGCAACACTTATGTGATAAACTATTGTGCCATCTTCCTTTGTGTCGCCAATAGTAACCCTTGCTTGTTCAGGGGAGTCAACAATACCTCTGACAATAGTCAACAACAATTCTTCCATTTTGAAATTCCCTTCGGTCTAAAAATTAACCAAGAATGTTATGCTTCTTAAAGAGAGCCTTAACGGTATCGGTTGGTTGAGCACCGTTAGCAATCCACTTTTTAGCAGCTTCAGCGTCAACTTTGAACTCTGAAGGGTCTGTGAGTGGGTTGTATGTACCGATTTCCTCGATGAAACGACCATCTCTTGGATATCTTGAATCTGCTACTACTACACGGTAGAAAGGAGCTTTTTTAGCACCCATTCTGCGAAGTCTGATTTTAACTGCCATTTTAATTTCCTCCGAATTTTAAATTAAATTTATATTTTCACCAATAAAAATTGGGAAATAACTGATTATTATAACTTTGGACCTTTTGCAAAAGGGAACATACCCTTGTTAAATCTGCTACCCTTGCCGTTCATTTTTTTAACAAGTTTTTGCATATCTTCAAGTTGCTTTACAAGTCGGTTGATTTCTTCGACTTTTCTGCCTGAACCCTTAGCAATTCGCCTCTTGCGTGATGCGTTAAGTAATGATGGCTCCCTGCGTTCCTGAGGTGTCATCGAAAGGATAATAGCTTTGGTCCAATCAATTTGCCTTTCGTTAATGTCTAAGTTATCGACTTTGCCCTCCATACCAGGTAACTTAGCAAGTATACCTTTAATAGGTCCCATCTTTTTAATTTGGTCAAATTGGTCGAGCAAGTCGTTAAAATCCATCTTGTTCTTAACCATTTTTTGGGCAAGTTGTTCTGCTTTCTTTTGGTCAAGTTTGCCTTCTGCCTCCTCGATGAGAGTAAGAATATCGCCCATACCCAAAATTCTGCTCGCCATTCTGTCAGGGTGGAACTGCTCCAAATCGGACAATTTCTCGCCTGTACCAGAGAATTTAATCGGCTTGCCTGTAACAGCTTTAACGGATAACGCAGCACCGCCACGGGTATCACCGTCAAGTTTTGTCAAGATAACACCTGTAATTTCGAGCAAGCCATTAAAGTTCTTTGCAACATTAACAGAGTCCTGACCAATCATAGCGTCTATAACAAGCAAAATCTCATCAGGGTTTACCGCTTCTTTGACCTCTTTTAACTCGTTCATAAGGACCTCATCAATGTGAAGTCTGCCGGCGGTATCCAAAATAACTATATCGTTACCGTAATCTTTTGCGTGTTTAACAGCCTCTTTTGCGGTTTTGACAGGGCTTTGAGTTCCCATCTCAAACACAGGCGTATTTACTTGCGAGCCGACAACTTTAAGCTGTTCGA
>CAZZHP010000136.1:0-2045 GCA_964653925.1 uncultured Eubacteriales bacterium
AAATAATAACAAAAGAAACACGCAATATAGAATATCTCAAACTTATAGTTTGCTCCATAATAAAGGCTATTTGCAACACGAACGACCAACTTCGTGTTAGATTTCCTCAGCTTAACACACAACTTTGCAAAGATGTGACCTTTGTAACAACACAGGAGTTAGAGGATATGTACCCGAATATGACCCCGAAAGAGCGTGAAAATGCCTTTGTCAAGGAACATAAGACTGTGTTTATTATGCAAATTGGTGGCAAGCTCAAATCAGGTAACAAGCACGACGGCAGAGCCCCTGACTATGATGACTGGACACTTAACGGTGATATATTCTTTTGGAATGATGTGCTTGACTGCGGTATAGAGGTTTCTTCTATGGGTATAAGGGTTGATGCAAAGGCTCTGGACAAACAACTTAACGCTGCCGACTGTAACGACCGCAGGGAACTTGCCTTTCACAAAATGTTGCTTAACAATGAATTACCGTTGACTATCGGTGGCGGTATAGGTCAGTCAAGACTATGTATGCTTATGATGGGTTGTGCCCACATCGGTGAGGTGCAGTCGAGTATCTGGGATATGCAAACTGTTCAAACCTGTGAACAAAATAATATACCATTGTTATAATACAAATTATTTAAACACTAAATTTAATGTAAGGAATGATATTTTTGAAAACATTAGTCAAAGATTTATTTAGAAATTCGCAAAATTATGCCGATAAGGTTGTTGAGGTTTCCGGCTGGATTAGGACAATCAGGGCATCTAATGCTTTTGGCTTTATAGAAATTAACGATGGTACTTTCTTTAAGAATATACAAATTGTTTTTGAGGAAGCAATACTTGAAAATTACAAAGAAATTGCATCTATGAATGTAGGTGCTGCACTTAATATTACAGGTACCTTTGTACTTACACCTGACGCAAAACAACCTTTTGAGGTTAAGGCTACGCAGATTACTATTGAGGGTATGTCTACCCCTGATTATCCGCTCCAAAAGAAAAGGCACTCGTTTGAATTTTTGAGGACAATATCACATTTAAGGCCGAGGACTAATACTTTCTCTGCTGTATTTAGGGTTAGAAGTCTTGCAGCTTTTGCAATTCATAAATTCTTTAACGAGAGAGGGTTTGTATATACTCATACACCAATTATCACCGCAAGCGACTGCGAGGGTGCAGGTGAAATGTTTAGGGTAACTACCCTTGATATGAATAATCTGCCTATGGTTGACGGCAACGTTGATTACGGTCAAGATTTCTTTTCAAAAAGTGCCAACCTTACAGTAAGCGGTCAACTTAATGTTGAAACCTACGCTATGGCTTTTAGAAATGTTTATACATTCGGCCCTACTTTTAGAGCCGAAAAATCAAACACAACAAGGCACGCAGCTGAGTTCTGGATGATTGAGCCTGAGATTGCTTTTGCTGACCTTAATGATGATATGCAACTTGCAGAAGATATGCTCAAATATATTATTAAGTATGTACTTGACAATGCACCGGAGGAAATGCAGTTCTTTAATAATTTTGTTGACAAAAATTTATTAGAAAGACTTAACGGCATTATTAATTCGGAATTTGGAAGAATTACCTATACTGAGGCTATCGAAATTCTTGAGAAAAATAATGATAATTTTGACTACCCTGTTAAGTGGGGCTCGGACTTACAAACTGAACATGAGAGATACTTAACCGAAGTTGTATTTAAACGCCCTGTATTTGTTACAGATTATCCAAAAGAGATTAAGGCATTTTATATGCGTTTGAACGATGACGGCAAGACCGTTGCCGCTATGGACTGCCTTGTCCCTGTTATAGGTGAAATTATCGGCGGCAGCCAAAGGGAAGAAAGACTTGATGTACTCACCGAGAGAATGAAGGAATTGGGCCTTGATGAGAAAGATTATTGGTGGTATCTTGACCTTCGCAGATATGGCGGTACAAAACACGCAGGTTATGGACTTGGCTTCGAGAGGGCAATTATGTACCTTACAGGTATGGCTAATATCCGTGATGTGCTACCGTTCCCTCGTACTGTCGGTACTGCTG
>CAZZHP010000137.1:0-2038 GCA_964653925.1 uncultured Eubacteriales bacterium
AACACAACAGGTATGTTTAACTCCATAAGTTGTAATGTTAAATACAGGTTACGCTCGATGCTTGTAGCATCAACTATATTTATAATTCCTGTCGGTTTCTCACCAAGTATAAACTGCCTTGATATTACTTCCTCGCTTGTATATGGTGACAGCGAGTATATCCCTGGCAGGTCAGTAACCTCTGTTTGTGCGTAGCCCTTAATTGCACCGGACTTTTTATCAACTGTAACACCAGGGAAGTTGCCAACATGTTGATTAGAACCTGTTAATTGATTAAAAAGTGTTGTTTTGCCGCTATTTTGGTTGCCCGCTAAGGCAAATGTCAATGTTGTACCCTTAGGGAGTGGTCTTTCGGTTGCTTTGGTATGGAACCTACCGCTCTCGCCATAACCAGGGTGGGCATAAGATTTACCGTTAGCCACACCTACTGCAACCTTTTTAGATTTTTGGGATACATCTATCGGGGTAACCTCGATATTCTCTGCGTCTGCAAGCCTAAGTGTCAGCTCGTAATTCTGGACCCTAATCTCAATTGGGTCGCCCATAGGGGCGTATTTTATCATTGTTACCTCAGCGTTAGGTATAACCCCCATATCAAACAAGTGCTGTCTTAAAGCACCGCTGCCGCCAACATTATTTATAATTGCACTTTTGCCAATGTCTAAATTTTTGAGTTTCATCTTACAACTCTCTTTCGTACAATTTTGAGTTAGTCAAGACTAATCGTATATATAATAGCATTTTTCCTAAGCTTTGTCAATCTTTTTTTACGAAATCTTGACTTTTGGGCTAAGTATAACTATAATTATAATCGTTAGATAAAACAAATTTGATAAACGGAGGCCGTAATATGAACTTTACAATTAGGAAATTTCAACAATCTGATAAACCTGAATTGTTGGATATGATGACAATATTTTATAACTCACCTGCTGTATTAACTAATGCAAATCGGGATATACTTAACAGGGATATTGATGACTGTATCAGTGATATGCCGTTTGTAGAGGGCTTTGTTTTTGTAAATAATACCAATGGAATAGCCGGTTATGCTATGATTGCCAAGAGTTACTCTACCGAGTTTGGCGGACTTTGCATTTGGATAGAAGATTTATACATAAAACCAGATTACAGACACATGGGGCTATCCAAAATTTTCTTTGACTTTATCGAAGATTTGTACAAGGATAAGGCTGTAAGATTTAGACTTGAAGTTGAATATGAAAATGAAAACGCTTGCAAGGCCTATAACAAGGCCGGCTTTAAGGAATTACCTTATGTGCAAATGACAAAAGAATTTATATAACTAACATTTAATAAATATAAATAAAAACTGCTACAAATTTGATTTAACAAAGATGTAGCAGTTTTGTTTTTATTAAAATTTACAAAGCAAATTTAGTTTAGTTTGTTGAATATAAATCGGTAATCTTGATGTTGTCGATTGTAAATGTTGCACCATCTCTACATTCAAAACCAACATAACCTGCATTAGTAGTAATACCGCTGATTGTTTCTGAACACATAAGTTCACCATCAACATAGAACTTAACTGTATTGCCGTTTAGTTCAGCAGTTATATGGTACTTTGTACCGGCAACAAGGCTTGTGCCACTGTGCATTGAGGTCCAACTGTTTGTACTGCCGTTCCAATGTTCGCCAAAGTATTGGTTATTACTGTCACCCAAACCAACAAAAATTCTCTCGTTCATATTGTTAGCACGGAATACTACACCAAAGCGGGTTGAACTGCCTGACGGAGTTAGGTCAAACTCAATCTTTGCGTTTACAAATGTACCTGCGTCAGCCAAAACGACATTGTTTCTGCCACCACCAGGGAACTGCAATTTAACAGCCTTGTTTGTATTATCAAAACTTATTGTTGCTCTGCTTGTGTTGCCTGTTAAGTTCTCGATACCTGTGATGGTTTCGGCACTATCAAACTCGTTGGTATAATCGTAGTCACCGGACTTAGCGTTCATAACAATATTGGCTTGATTGCTTTGACCTCTGTTAACTGTGATAGCAACATTATATT
>CAZZHP010000138.1:0-2034 GCA_964653925.1 uncultured Eubacteriales bacterium
CCGTTGTGCTTTTTGATGTACTCTGCCATTTTTACTTTATTTTCGTATTTTATCTTACCAAGTTGATCTAACACCGACTTGTCATCTTTGAATTTAGCAAGGTTTTGGAGTTGTGATGCATCTGTAATATATCCTGTACCGATAAGCTCATTTAACAGGCTTGCAAGTTTAGGGTTGGCTTGATTAAGCCATCTTCTATGAGCAATACCATTAGTAACATTTGTAAACTTGTGAGGAGTTACATTGTAAAAATCAGAGAAAACTGTATCTTTGAGAATATCACTGTGTAATGCTGATACACCGTTTACGGTATGGCTTGCCATAACTGCAAGGTTAGCCATACGCACTACACCATCATTGATAATAGCCATTCTGCCTACTTGGTAACCATCAACACCTCTTGCGTGCAATTCAGCACAATAACGGCGGTTAAGCTCGCAAACGATTTGATAAATTCGTGGCAATTTGCGTCTGAACATATCCTCGCCCCAACATTCAAGGGCTTCTTTCATAACTGTATGGTTTGTATAAGCGATAGTTTTGTTAACAATTTGCCATGCCTTATCCCAAGAATAGCCACACTCATCAAGCAAAATACGCATAAGTTCTGGAATAGCCAAAACAGGGTGAGTATCGTTAATATGAATAGCAATTTTATCAGAGAGATTATCAAGAGTCTTGTATACTCTTAAATGTCTGTTGATAATGTCTTGAATAGTAGCACTTACAAGGAAGTACTGTTGGTTAAGTCTTAAACTCTTACCCTCTGCGTGATTATCACCAGGATAGAGGACCTTTGTTATACTCTCTGCCATAGCCTTGTTTTCAACTGCACGGATATATTCACCGCCATTGAAAAGTTGCATATCAAAGTCCTTAGACTCGGCAGCCCATAAACGCAAACGGCTAACACCCTTGCCATTATAACCTGCAATATACATATCGTAAGGCACGGCAGTAACCTTTACATCATTTATAATCTCGGCATTGTACATACCGTCAATCCAAGACTCCCTAATATCACCGTTAAATGATACTGTAACTGCTGCCTCTGGGTGTCCGTGAAGCCATACTTGACCACCAGGTAACCAGAAGTCAGGCAATTCTGTCTGCCAGCCATCTACGATTTTTTGACTAAAAATACCGTATTCATATCTTAATGAATAGCCCATAGACGCATAACCCTGTGATGCAAGACCATCAAGGAAACATGCAGCCAAACGGCCAAGACCACCATTACCAAGACCTGCATCAGGTTCTTGTTCGTATAATTTTTCGAGAGAAACATCGTAATTCTTCAAAGCATCGGACATAAGTTGTTCAATACCAAGGTTGTACAGATTATTTTTGAGGGAACGGCCAAGCAAGAACTCCATACAGAGATAATAAATTCTCTTTTTGCCCTGTGCTCTTTCACGACCGGTAAACTCCTTTTCCATATCTGACATAATATCCCTGCAAACTAAGGCACAAGCCTTATAAAGATGTTCGTAAGTTGCATCTTCCGGAAGCACACCAAAGGCATGAGAAAGCTTAGTATTCAGCATTGATATAAGTTGTTCAGTAGTAAGACTATTATTCATTTTGACCTCCATAGGTTAATAATTTTTTTCACCTAATTATTATACAACATTATTTGATTTATTGCAACTATTATTTGATTAAAGTAATAAATAATGGCTTAAAATGTTGATTTATTGCTATTTAAGAAATAAAAAAGAGCAATTTTATATTAATTAAATTATTTTTTGCAATATGATTGTTATTATACAAGCATAAAATGTAAAAAGTGAGTTAAACAGTTAACTCACTTTTGTTTGATTTTAGAAACCAACAAATGGTAAATCTACACCCTGATCACCTGGGTCGTTTGTAACAGTAGCACCGCCACTTGTTGTAATTACATCTTCTGACTCAAAAAGAGTTACTTTAATCTCTGGCATTTCAAAATTCATAATAGTTCCTCCTATCTAATAAATATTTGATTAAAACTTTAAGTAAATTTTATCACAACTAAAACATAATTGTCAATAG
>CAZZHP010000139.1:0-2027 GCA_964653925.1 uncultured Eubacteriales bacterium
GCTTTTCGGTGTAATTGCACTTATAGTTGCAGTTATTAGATGCGATACAGTTGGCGGTGTTGCCAATGGTTTTAAGGCTTTGCAAACATCAACACAAGCATTAAATTTGACAGCAAAAGATTATATAGGACTTACAGCGACTGTACTTATGACATCACTTGGTACTTGGGGACTCCCGCAAATGATACATAAATATTACGGTATCCGTGATGACAAAGAGGTTAGCCGTGGTACAATAATTTCTACAATTTTTGCTATTGTTGTTTCCGGTGGCGGTTACTTTATAGGTTCATTCTCACATTTGTTCTATAATGACCTTTCAGAAATTCCTAACGGCAACAGCAACCCTGACTATTTAGTACCTAATATGCTGTTAAATGCAAACCTTTCTAACATACTTGTTGCAGTTGTACTTGTATTGTTGATAGCTGCATCAGTTTCTACTTTAACAGCAATTACAATTACTGCATCATCAACACTTACAATTGACTTTGTTGAGAACAAAATTTTCAAAACTCATTCACCTAAAAAGACACTCTATACAACACAAATCATAAGCGGTATATTTGTATTGTTGTCTTACCTTATCGCTAACAGCAATACTCCTATTCTGGATATGATGTCTTATTCTTGGGGTATTATTTCAGGTTGCTTCCTCGCACCGTATTTAATCTCATTATATTCCAAAAAGATTAACAGATTTGGTGCTTGGTGCGGTATGATAGGTGGCTTTATAGTTGCTTTACCACCTGTAATTTGCAAGTTATTCCTGCCAAATGCTACATTATTAAACTTTGGTCCTATCAAGGACTTAGGACCGCACTTTGCTTGTGCATCTATGATACTGTCATTTGTGTTCTGTTTTGCAGGAACGGTTATTGCAAATAAGCTTAATTTAGCGTCATCTGCAAGGAACGATGAATTTTATATAGAAAAATAATATAAAAATAAGTATAAAATTAAAAATAATCTTTACATTTTTATAAAAAAGTTGTATAATTATATTGGTTATTTAGAGTATGACTTTTGTGTTCCTAAGAATAAAGATTATTTAGGAAAGGGAATTATCATGAAACATATTATCTGGAATAAAGAAATGGAATGTATGCCTCGCAAAGAGATGGAGGCACTTCAATTAGAGCGTCTAAAAGCTATCGTAGATTATTGTGATAGAAATGTTGAATTTTATCATAACCGTTTGTCAAAGGCAGGCGTAACTGCTGATAAGATTAAAACCCTTTCAGATGTGCAATATATTCCATATACCACAAAGACTGACTTGCGTGATACCTACCCGTTTGGTATGTTCTCTGTACCTCAAAGTAAATTAGTTCGTATTCACGCTTCCTCCGGTACAACAGGTAATCCGACAGTTGTAGGTTATACAAGGGAGGACTTGGATAATTGGAGCGAGCAGGTTGCCCGTGTTGCTGTTGCATCAGGTGCAACAGAGGAGACAATCGTACAGATTTGCTTTGGTTACGGTATGTTTACAGGTGCATTAGGTTTGCACTATGGACTTGAAAAAATCGGTGCAACAGTTGTACCGACCTCGTCCGGTAATACCGAAAAGCAACTTAAATTTATGCGTGATTTCAAAACAAATGCCATTGTTGCAACTCCATCATATTGTTTGTATCTTGCCGAGGCAGCTCGTGAGAGAGCAAACGAATTCCCTATGGAAATGTACAATTCACTCAAACTTGGTATATTAGGCAGTGAGGGTTGTACTCCTGAGATGCGTCAGCAAATTTCTGACAGATGGGGTAACGGCTTCTTTTCAACTGATAACTACGGTATGTCCGAACTTAATGGCCCAGGTATGTCAGGCGAATGTTTACTCAGAGATGGTTTACATATTAGCGAGGACCATTACTTATGTGAAATTATAGATTCATCAACAGGCGAAGTTTTACCAAAGGGTTCAACAGGTGAGTTGGTTGTTACTGCACTTACTAAGCGTGGCATACCAATGCTTAGATATAGAACAAAAGATATTACAAATATAAATTATGAGCCTTGTGCTT
>CAZZHP010000140.1:0-2022 GCA_964653925.1 uncultured Eubacteriales bacterium
TTATTATTTACGCACCTGTCAGAGTGCTTGGCAACAAAACTATTGTTACCAACGGTGACCAGACAGACACAATTTATGAGGGTATGAACCAACAGCTTACCTTTGAGCAATCTTTGCGTTGCCGAGAGTTTGAGCCTGACAGCCCTAACTATACACCGAGAATTTCTGGTATTGTTAAATGTGATAACGGTGCTATGAATTATGCTATGTCTATACTCAAAAGTGCTAACGGCAATCCGGAAAGTTGCGAGAGAAACACATTTTCTTATAATTCACCTTTGAGTGGATATGGTAGATTTATCCATACTTATATGGGCGATGGCAACCCGCTCCCAAGTTTTGAGGGTGAGCCGACATTAGTCGAAATCGGCAACGAGGATATTGACACATTTACCCAAAAACTTTGGACAAGCCTTAATGATGACAACAAGGTTTCGCTCTTTGTTCGTTATATTGATATTGCTACTAACCAAATTGATACAAGAATTATCAACAAGAATTCTTGATTTGGATAATCGGAGGATAATAAGATGAATGAATTAATGCTAAAATATGGCTGTAACCCTAACCAAAAACCATCTAAAATTTTTATGCAAGATGGCTCGGACCTTCCAATCGAAGTTCTAAACGGCAAACCAGGGTTTATTAACTTTCTTGATGCTTTCAACAGTTGGCAACTCGTTCGTGAACTCAAAATTGCGACAGGTCTACCGGCAGCCGCATCATTTAAGCATGTTAGTCCGGCAGGTGCTGCTGTTGCTACCGAACTTTCCGATACGCTCAAAAAGATTTATTTTGTAGATGATTTAGAACTTTCACCTATGGCTTGTGCCTATGCTAAGGCAAGGGGTGCTGACAGAATGTCATCTTATGGTGATTGGGTCGCATTGTCCGATACTTGCGATGTGGCAACCGCTAAATTGCTCCAAAGGGAAGTTTCCGATGGCATTATTGCCCCTGATTATACAGATGAGGCACTCGAAATTTTAAAGACAAAGCGTAAGGGTACATATAATGTTGTTAAGATTAACCCTAACTATGTGCCGGCTCCTATCGAGCATAAAGATGTTTACGGCATTACATTTGAGCAGGGCAGAAACGAACTTAATATCAATAACGAAATGCTCCAAAACATTGTTACAGATAATAAAAATTTAACAGAAGATGCTAAGAGGGATTTGCTTATCTCGCTTATTACCCTTAAATATACCCAATCTAATTCTGTCTGCTATGTAAAAGATGGTCAGGCGATAGGTGTAGGTGCAGGTCAGCAATCAAGAGTACATTGTACAAGGCTTGCGGGCAACAAGGCGGATAATTGGTATATGCGACAACATCCAAAGGTGCTTGCACTTCCGTTTGTTGATGATATTCGCCGTCCTGATAGGGATAATACTATTGATGTATATATTTCCGACGATTATGAAGATGTACTCGCTGATGGTATGTGGCAACAATTCTTCAAGGTTAAACCTGAACCACTCACAAGAGAAGAAAAGAAAGAGTGGCTCAGTACATTAAGCGGTGTAAGTCTAGGCTCTGATGCTTTCTTCCCGTTTGGCGATAATATCGAGAGAGCAAAGCGTTCGGGTGTTGAATTTATTGCTCAACCAGGAGGCTCAATTCGTGATGATAATGTTATCGAAACCTGCAACAAATACAATATGACAATGTGCTTTACAGGTATCCGCTTGTTCCATCACTAATTGTTTGAAAGGGAAAATATAATGAAGATTTTAATGATTGGTTCGGGTGGCCGTGAGCATGCACTTATCAAAAAGTTGCTTGAAAGCCCAAAAACTGATAAGATATATTGTGCGACAGGCAACGGTGGCATAGCCTACGATGCAGAGATTGTGAATATCTCTGTAATGGATATTGACGGTATCGTTAATTTTGCCAAGCAAAATAGCATAGACCTCGTGTTTGTTGCACCTGATGACCCTCTTGCAGTTGGTATGGTAGACGCACTCGAGGATAACGGTATCCGTGCGTTTGGACCTCGTGCAAATGCCGCAATTA
>CAZZHP010000141.1:0-1995 GCA_964653925.1 uncultured Eubacteriales bacterium
GCAGATGATTACATAAACTGCCCGATGAACAAAGAGGAATACGAGGCATTTTACTATGCACTCATCTCTGCCCAAAGGGCTGAATTGCACGACTGCGATGTTGCCGATATAAAGGTTTACGAGGGGTGTATGCCTGTTGAGGTAATGGCACAAAGAGGCATTGATACCCTGCGTTTTGGACCGATGAAACCTGTCGGACTAACCGACCCACGCACAGGGCATAGAGCGTGGGCAGTGTTACAACTTCGCAAAGAAAATGTAGCGTCATCTATGTATAATTTGGTCGGCTTCCAGACAAATCTAAAATTTGCCGAGCAAAAGAGGGTTTTTGGTATGATACCTGCCCTGCATAATGCAGAATTTTTGCGTTATGGTGTAATGCACCGCAATACATTTTTGGACTCGCCACGACTGCTTGACTCTGATTATTCATTGATAGAGGATAAAAATATCTTTTTTGCAGGGCAAATTACAGGTGTAGAGGGTTATATGGAGTCTGCCTCATCTGGACTTATGGCAGGCATCAATGCCACAAGGGTATGTTTGGGGCAACCTACAATCACCTTGCCAAGCACCACAATGATAGGTGCGTTAAGCAGATACATCAGCGACAGAACGGTTAAGAAGTTTCAGCCAATGGGGGCGAACTTTGGTGTATTGCCTGAACTTGATGACAGACCAAGGGACAAAAAATTGCGTTATCAAGCCTATGCAGACAGGTCAATACACGATTTTAAAGAGTTTTTTAAGCAGAACAATTTATAAATTTACATATTGTAAACTATTTTTAAATATATGACAGATAGAAAGGGTGTTATAGAGATGAAGATTTTGTTTGATGCTTTTGGCGGAGATAATGCTCCGCTTTGCGTTATAAAGGGTGCGGTTGATGCCAAAGATGAATTTGGTGTCGATATAGTCCTTGTCGGTGATGAAGCCAAAATTAAACAATGTGCAAAAGATAATAACATCAATATTACAGATGTAGAGATAATTCACGCAGATGATGTTATAACTATGGAAGATTCCGGCTCAGATATACTTAAATCAAAGAAAAATTCCTCTATGGCGGTTGCTATGAGGGCATTGGTAGACGGTAAGGGTGATGCTTTAATCTCTGCCGGTAACAGCGGTGCGTTGTGCGTTGGTGCTACACTTATTGCAAAGAGAATTAAAGGTATCAAGAGGCCTGCATTTGCAAGTATTATCCCGACAACTAACGGAAATATGATGTTGCTTGATTCGGGAGCAAATGTCGAGTGCCGTCCGGAGATGCTCAAACAGTTTGGTATTATGGGTTCAGTTTATATGCACTCTGTTTTTGATATAGAGAGTCCACGGGTTGGACTTGCAAACTGTGGCACAGAGGAGCATAAAGGTACACAGTTACAACACGAAGCGTATGCTCTACTTAAAGAGTCTAATATTAATTTTATAGGTAATGTCGAGGGCAGGGATATACCGTCAGGTGTTTGTGATGTACTTGTCTGCGATGGCTTTACAGGTAATTTAATCTTGAAAACCTACGAGGGTGTGGCACTTTCGCTGTTGGCTCAGATTAAGGGGATATTTAAAAAGAGTCTAAAAAATAAAATTGCGGCTGCTATTGTGCTTAATGATATGAAAGAACTCAAAAAGACAGTTGATTACAAGGAGTTTGGTGTTGCCCCGATTTTGGGCTGTGCTAAGCCGGTATTCAAGGCACACGGTAGTGCCGATGATGTAACTATCAAAAATTCTGTTAAAAGCGTCAAAAAATTTGTTGAAGGAAATATACTTCAAACAATTTCCAAAAAACTTGAAAATACCGATATTGGATAATTTATAAAATTTTGAAAAAGTGGTGTCAATATGACTGAATTTGAAAGTCTAATAGGGTACAAATTTAAGAATATAAATTTGCTCGAAGAAGCATTGACTCATTCTTCTTTTGCTAATGAGCGAAAGGGTTACGGGCAAAAATGCAACGAAAGATTAGAATTTCTGGGCGATTCT
>CAZZHP010000142.1:0-1981 GCA_964653925.1 uncultured Eubacteriales bacterium
AGGGCAACACCTATATAGTATCCGATAACAAAATAGGTGCTTTGACACAAAGACTCTACGATGAACTCACAGGTATCCAATGGGGCAAAATCGAAGATAAGCACGACTGGTGCGTTAAGGTTTGTAATGAATAATAAAAATTATAAAAGAATTTCAATATTTGCAGGGCATTATGGTAGTGGCAAAACTAATGTAGCGGTTAATTTTGCTATACAGATGAAGAAAGACGGCTTAAATGTCAAGATTGCTGACCTTGATATAGTAAACCCTTATTTTAGGACAAAAGATAGTGCCGAAGAACTTGCACAGGCAGGTGTTGAACTTATATCACCGGCATTTGCAAATACAAATGTTGATTTGCCTGCTTTACCGCAGGAGATATACGGACTTGTGCAGAACAAGAATTTTTATGCAGTATTTGATGTTGGCGGCGATGATAGAGGTGCTTATGCACTCGGCAGATATACGCCCTATATATTAGAGGAAGATAATTACGACATGTACTTTGTAGTTAATTTTTACCGGCCGCTGACAACTAATGCCCAAGAGGCATACGAAATTATGCAGGAGATACAGGCTGTTAGCAAAATTCCGTTTACTGCAATTATCAACAACTCAAATCTTGCAAATGAAACAACAGCAGAGGATATTTTAAATACACAGCAAGAGGCGGAAAAATTATCCCGTATGGCAAACATCCCTGTTGTTATGACAACTGTAAGAGAGGATATACTCAGTAGCCTTAATATAGACGGCAAAATGCCTCTAAGGTTGCAGAAAAAATATTATAATTAAAGGAGTCAGATAAAATGGCAAAGGTAACATTTGATTTTAATCTTTGTAAAGGTTGTGGACTTTGTGTTGATGCTTGTCCTAAGAAGATTATAGTTCTTGCCACAGACAAGATAAATGCTAAGGGACATTCCCCTGCAGAAATTATTGACCAAGATAAGTGCATTGCTTGTGCATTTTGTGCAACTATGTGCCCAGATTGTGTTATAACTGTTGAGAAGTGAGGTGCTTAAAATGGCAGATAAGGTTTTAATGAAAGGTAACGAGGCAATAGCGGAGGCTGCTATAAAGGCGGGTTGTCGTAACTATTTTGGTTATCCTATAACTCCGCAGACAGAGATTGCCGCTTATATGGCAAAGCGTATGCCTAAAATCGGTGGTAACTTTCTCCAAGCAGAGAGTGAGATTGCTGCTATCAATATGGTTTACGGTGTTGCAGGTGCAGGTTATAGAGTAATGACATCATCTTCAAGCCCAGGTGTATCGCTTAAACAAGAGGGTATTTCATATATTGCAGGTGCAGATTTACCTGCACTCATCGTAAATGTTCAGCGTGGCGGACCGGGTTTGGGTGGTATTCAGCCATCACAATCTGATTACTTCCAAGCTACAAAGGGTGGCGGTCATGGCGACTATCGTTTGCTCGTATTTGCTCCGGCATCAGTACAAGAGATGGCTGACCTTACAGTTAAGGCTTTTGACCTTGCTGATAAGTACAGAATGCCTGCTATGTTGCTTGCTGACGGAACACTCGGTCAAATGATGGAACCGGTTGAATTCCCTGAAATTTCAGAAAATACCATTGACAAACCTTGGGCGGTTAATGGCACAAAGATGGAGAGAAAGCACAATATAATCAATTCCCTCTATCTTAATCCGGAAACTCTCGAAAAGAAGAATTTTGAAAGATTTGAAAAATATAAGCAAATAGAGGAGAACGAGTGCTTGTGGGAAAGTTTTATGATGGAAGATGCAGAGTACTGCGTTGTAGCATTTGGTATAGCGGCTCGTGTATCCAAGAACGCTATCGTTGCCGCTCGTGAAAAGGGCATCAAAGTCGGCTTGATTAGACCAATTACACTTTGGCCATTCCCGACTAATGCAATCGCAGAGGTTACAGATAGAGTTAAAGCCTTTGTTTCTGTTGAACTTTCAATGGGACAAATGATTGAAGATGTTAGACTTGCAA
>CAZZHP010000143.1:0-1975 GCA_964653925.1 uncultured Eubacteriales bacterium
CGTGCAATACCATCATAGATATTATCAATTATACTAGGGCCAAGCGTAACATTCATAGGTGCACCGGTGCCGGTAACAATATCACCGACTTTTAGACCGGTCGTTTCCTCATATACCTGAATAGTTGTAAAGTTATAGTTAATACCAATAACTTCACCTACAAGTTTTTCCTCACCGACATAGACCATCTCCATCATAGAAAATGCGTCCGTATCTTTTACAGTAATAACAGAGCCGTTGATACCATATATAAAATTATTGTTTCTCATAGAATAACTTCCTTTCCGTTGTATATTATACAACTTTCAGGTCGGAATTACATACAAACCACTTTTGCTGTAATTCGAGTAAACGGTCAAGAGTGTTATCAACACTAATACCAAGTGCATCGCAATTACCCCTTAGACCGCCAAGTTTAATGTTGTTATCGGCAAAAATTGCAGCGTTTCCGTTAAATATAGTACTAATCTCTGTCTTATAACATAAATCACTCTCACGGATATAGATATCGCAGTTGTTACCGCCAAACAACTCGGCAATTTTTTCTGCATTTTCAAGCAATCTGATTTTGTAATCGGTTGAATTTGAAAATTCCATAATTTTTTTGGTAGCATCTTCAAACACCTGCTTGTTCATCTGATTGCGTAGGATAAATAACTGTCTACGGCTTTCGGACTCTTTGAGTGCAAGTTCCTTTTTTATGAAGTTACGCTTATTTGTAATTTCCCTTTGAATTATTTCATAAGTTTCTTCAAGGCTTTCATCTTCTGCTTTTTTTAATTCTTTTGCCTTAAATTCATTAACTTCTTCTTCAATTCGCTTTTTTTGTTCATCGGCGTATTTTTGAATAGCGCTCAAAAAATTACTTGTTATTATATTATCATTATTCATTATATAACCTCTTTGTGTTAAAAATAATCGTTTAAAGTTTAACACCAATAGCTTCCTGTACATAGCGTGTTATGCTGTTTTTAACACAGCCGTTACCGTGCCTGTCAGGTATCTCGATTATCAAAGGTTGTTTGCGGTTAAGTTTATAATCGTAAACTAAATTACGGCAAAGTGATACAAGTGTGTTGGTCATCAAAATAACTGCGACATCAGGCATATCCATAGCCTTTGTCAGTTCAGCTTTGACTTCGTCTGCGTTGTGTACAACAACACCGTCTATACCGGCAAGTCGCATACCCATCTTTGTGTCAACATTATCACTTATAAGATAGAATTTCATAACATTAAACCTTTATGTATTAGCCAATCTTAGACAAAATCATAATAGAAATAAGCATACCGTACAATGCACAACCCTCACCGAGTGCAACAAATATAATAGACTTACCAAAGTTCTTTGGGTCCTCGCTTGTAGCACCGATAGCAGCAGGTGCAGCAGAACCTACGGCAATACCGCCACCTATGCAGGATAGTCCTGTTGGTAGTGCAGCGGCAATAAGCCCCAAACCGTTACTCGCTGAGGTAGTAGCAGTTGCGGTTTCGGTTGCACTTGAAATCATAGGGAAGATAAAGCAAAAGGCAAATACAGCACAGAAAGAAGCAATCTGTGTTAATGTTGCTCTCTTTGCACTACGACCCTTTTCGAAAGACTTAATTGCAAATACAACAGAAAGAATAAGGAATACAACAGGTAAGGTTAACATAATTAAATCAAACATTTTTAGTTCCTCCAAATAAAGATAAAGATAAATTATTGTTCCGATTTTGTGTTTTTTGCAGGAGATTTGCGTGTCTTAATAAGTTTTTTAGGCGAATAAGCCCTGCCATCACCGACATAAAAGCGGTTGAACATTTCGTAAAACTCAAGTCTTAATACTTGAATACCCACAAGCAGTGCCTCCAACGCCATAACAAGTATATTTCCCAAAATAAGTATTATGACATAACCGGCACCGCCGACTGTCTCGGCAAGTACAAATACAACCTGCATCATTCCTGCGTGAACAAGTATAAATGCACCGAC
>CAZZHP010000144.1:0-1945 GCA_964653925.1 uncultured Eubacteriales bacterium
TTTGTTTCTGTTGAACTTTCAATGGGACAAATGATTGAAGATGTTAGACTTGCAAGTGATTGCAAAAAGCCTGTATTACTTTGCAATCGCAGCGGTGGTATGATACCAACACCTGAAATGGTACTTGAAACAATTACAAAATTAGCAAAGGAGAATGACTGATGATAGTATTTGAAAAACCAAAGGCACTCACAGATGCACCTTTCCATTATTGCCCGGGTTGCACACACGGTATAATTCACAGACTTGTTGCAGAGGCAATAGATGAACTCGGTATCGAAGGCAAGACCGTCGGCGTTGCTCCTGTTGGCTGTGCAGTTATGGCTTATGATTATTTTGCTTGTGATATGGTAGAGGCAGCACACGGTAGAGCACCTGCTGTTGCAACCGGCTTAAAGAGAGCTATGCCTGAGAACATCATCTTTACATATCAGGGTGATGGTGACTTAGCATCTATCGGTATGGCAGAGACAGTTCACGCTGCCGCAAGAAACGAGAATATTACAATTATATTTGTAAACAATGCAATTTATGGTATGACAGGCGGTCAAATGGCTCCTACATCACTTATAGGTCAGGTTACTCAAACTTCACCTTATGGTAGAGATGAAAAATTAACAGGTTATCCAATTAAGGTTAGCGAGATGCTCGCAACATTAAAGGGACCTCAATATATCGAGCGTGTTGCGGTTAACAATGTTAAAAATGTTAAGAGTGCTAAAAAAGCTATCTTGAAGGCATTTAGAAATCAAGTTGATAAAAAGGGCTTCTCTCTTATTGAGGTTGTATCAACTTGCCCGACTAACTGGGGTATGACACCAAGCAAGGCACTTAATTGGTTAGAGGAGAATATGTTACCGTATTATCCTTTGGGTGTTTACAGAGATAAGGACAACGCAGTAGAGGGGGAAAAATAATGACAAGACAAATTTTAATCGCAGGTTTTGGTGGACAGGGTATCCTTTTTGCAGGTAAATTCCTTGCTTATAAGGGACTTTTAGACAATCGTGAGGTTAGTTGGTTGCCGTCTTATGGTCCTGAGATGCGTGGCGGTACTGCAAGTTGTAGCGTTATTTTGAGCGAAACTCCGGTAGGCTCTCCAATCGTTTCAACTCCTGACAATCTTATGGTTATGAACTTACCATCTCTTGATAGATACGAGGGTAGCGTTGCCACAGGTGGCAAGATATTTGTTGACAGCACACTTATCGGCAGAAAAGTAAACAGAGATGATATTTCCGCTTTCTATATTCCTGCTACAAAGATGGCAAAAGATGCCGGTATTCCGACTCTTGCTAATATGATTATGGTTGGCAAAATGCTCAAAGAAGATGGCTTTATCTCTTTTGACAATGTTGAGGCAGCACTCAAAAAGGTTGTTTCTGCTAAGCACGCAGATTTGTTCGATATAAACCTCAAAGCAATTAAGGCAGGCTTTGATTACGAGGGCTAATCAATAAATTACAAATAATTTTACAAATATAATGGGTTATCATAATGCGGTCTTGCACAAAATGATAACCCATTTGTGTTGCATTTTTACTCAATAAATGTTATAATTTATTAAGAATTTTTCTAAGGGTGATTTTATTGAAATATGTCAAGCAATTTGGAATTATTTTAACAATATCATTTGTAGGCGAGGTTTTAAACAATATAATTCCTTTGCCTGTACCGTCAAGTATATATGGTATCGTTATAATGTTGTTGTGCTTAAAATTTAAAGTTTTTCCTGTTAGTGCTGTTAAAGAGGCAAGTTCGTTTTTAATCGAGATTATGCCACTGTTGTTTGTACCGGCAACTGTCGGCTTGATAGATTCGTGGCAGATTATCAAACCGAGTATTTTACCCTACCTTGTAATTACTGTTGTTACTACAATTTTAGTTATGGCGGTGTCAGGTTTGGTTACACAGACAATTATAAAATTAACTAAAAAGAGAGGTG
>CAZZHP010000145.1:0-1943 GCA_964653925.1 uncultured Eubacteriales bacterium
AGGGTGAGATGGCTATGTCAATCCTTGGCCCTACACGCAACGCTACACAAGTTGAAATTGCTCTTACCGATGCAAGAAAAATCGGCGTTGTTGCTCCTGTCCGTGAGAGCGGTGATATTGCTAACTCCGGTGCTTGCAAACTTGTTGGCCCTAAGGGCGAGGTTGAGATTGAGTGCGGAGTTATCGCTGCAAAGCGTCATATCCACGCTACACCTGAGTTTGCTGTACAGGCTGGCATTGAGGACAAGCAGATTGTCAGTGTCAAGGTTGGTACAGGTACAGGCAGAGAGACTATATTTGGTGATGTTGTAGTCAGAGTAAACAAGAACTTTGCTCCTGCTATGCACATTGACACAGATGAGTCAAACGCTGCCGGTTTAAGCGGTACAGTTGATGGCGAGATTATCCTCTGATATTTTCCATAAATTACAAACCAGTCGCTGTTAGTGGCTGGTTTATTTTTATCTCAAAATTATTATACTACAAACTTTTCAAAAATGGAATATCAATGTTTTAATTTGTGCAAAAAAACTAATAATACCTTTAATAGGTACTAATATTGAACCGTAAAAAAAGCAGGACTTTTTTGTATTTTAGGGTATTATGGTACAAAATAGGGGAATTTAATAAAATTTATAATAAATATACCAAAATTTTTCAAAAAAATTTCAAATATTACTTGAAATTGCCGATGATTTTTGGTATTATATAAAAAAGGAATGTATGAGTTTAGTCTAATAATCAAAAAGAGGTATTAAAATGAATTATAAATTGAACGATACAAGGTATCCGTTAGACTTGTTTTTGAGCGGGGAGTCTGTCAGAGCCTACGAATTTTTGGGTGCTAACTTTGTATGTTGGGATAATACAGACGGAGTTGTGTTCAGGGTATGGGCACCAAACGCATTGTCGGTGTCGGTAGTGGGCAACTTTAATAATTGGGATAACAACGCAAACTATATGTACAAGATTTGTGACGCAGGTGTTTGGGAGTTATTTATCGCCGAACTTGGACAGGGCGAGATATACAAATATTGCATAGAAACACCTAATCACGACAGAGTGTTAAAGATAGACCCTTACGAAGTTTACTCACAGGTTGCTCCCGATAATTGTTCGGTGTTGTATAAACTTGACGGTTTTGAGTGGGAGGACAAAAAGTGGAACGATAAATGCTCCAAAGGCTCTCACAGGGACAGACCGCTTAATATATACGAAGTACACGCTAATTCTTGGCGGAGGCACGCTGATGGAACATCTTACTCTTACAGGGAACTTGCAAGCGAGTTAATTCCGTATGTTAAGGATATGGGCTATACACATATTGAGTTTATGCCGATTACAGAGTATCCTTTTGATGGCTCGTGGGGCTATCAGGTTACAGGATATTTTGCACCGACTGCAAGGTTTGGCGAGCCAAAGGACTTTATGTATTTTGTAAACGAATGTCACAAGGCTGAAATTGGCGTAATTATCGACTGGGTACCTGCACATTTCCCTCGTGATGCGTTTGCACTCGGCAAATATGACGGCACTTGTTGCTACGAATATTCCGACACCCGCAAGGGCGAACACAAGGAATGGGGTACTTATGTATTTGATTATTCCCGTTACGAAGTAATTAGTTTTTTGGTATCAAGTGCGATGTTTTGGCTTGACAAATATCATATAGACGGTATTAGAGTTGATGCGGTGGCATCTATGCTGTATCTTGATTACGGCAGGAACGATGGCGAGTGGGTCGCTAACGAGTATGGTGGCAGGGAAAATTTAGAGGCAGTAAGATTTTTACAATGTCTGAACACAGCAACACACCTGCACCACCCTAATGCGATGATGATTGCAGAGGAAAGTACGGCGTGGCCACTTGTATCCAGACCTGTCAGTGATGGCGGTTTGGGCTTTGATTATAAGTGGAATATGGGCTGGATGAACGATATGCT
>CAZZHP010000146.1:0-1943 GCA_964653925.1 uncultured Eubacteriales bacterium
TTATGGCGGGCTATACTATATTGTTCTGTCTTGGATATATGGCAAGTTCGCAGACAACTAATATGGTCAACATAATATTTGCAATATTGGGCAGGAACTTGTCCGACTTTGCGGTCAGACTCGGTGCGTTGTGCGTTTATGTCTTGGGCTTGTTTTCGTTTGTTTTTATAAAAAACAAGACTAAAATTGATGTAAGATTAGCGTCGATTATCTTAGATGCTGTTGCAATAATTATTATTGGGCTTATCCCAAACACTTGTCACCCTATCGTTGCGGTGTATCCTGCATCATTTGCGTTGCCGTTCCAGTGGTGTGCGTTCGGGGTGATTGATGGCTATGTTAGTGCGAGCATTTTCTCGACAAATAATTTAAAACAATTTACAACGGCAATATTCGAGTACCTGATTACTAAAAATAAGACAAAATTATCCAAAGCCAAAGCCTACGGAAAGTCACTGTTGTCATTCTATATAGGTGTTATATGTTACTATTGTCTGGAAAAATGTGTCGGAATGTATGCGGTCTTTGGGGGTTTAGTATTTATTTTGTCAGCAATTTTGATTTTTATTGCAGAAAAAAACAAAAAATAAAAATATACTTGCTAAATTTGGAAAATTGTAATATAATTATGTTAAAATTATAATAAAAGGAAGGGTTTTATGAACATTAAAGTAACAGCCGACAGTACTTGCGACCTTACAGCCGAGCAAATACAGTCCAACAACATTACTATCACACCGCTCAAAGTTAATATGGGCGATAACTCCTACACAGATGGAGTTGATATAACTCCGAGCGATATTTTTGCACATGTTGCCAACGGCGGACCGTTATGCTCGACTGCTGCGTGCAATATTGATGATTACATAAGCGTGTTCGACAAATTTTCAAAAGAATATGATGCGGTAATACACATCAGTCTTGGCTCGGCTTTTTCGTCTTGTTACCAAAATGCCTGTGTAGCGGCACAAGATTATCCAAATGTTTATGTAGTAGATTCGCAAAATCTCTCTACCGGTCAAGGACTTGTTGTGCTTGAAACTTGCGAGAGGGCAAATTCCTGCGAAAATGCAGAGCAACTTGCAAACGATATTAGAGATTTAACTTCAAGGGTCGAGGCGAGTTTTATACTCAATAAACTGGACTATATGGTTAAGGGTGGCAGATGCTCAACTGTTGCCGCACTTGGTGCAAATCTGCTCAAATTAAAGCCGTGTATCGAGGTTATAGGTGGCAAAATGCAGGTTGTCAAGAAATACCGTGGCCCTTATGCAAAGTGTTTGGAGGAATATATCAGGGAGCGACTCGATGGCAGAGCCGATGTTGAGATGGACAAAATCTTTATCACCCATACTCCTGTCGAGGCTGATGAACTGAATGTTGCAAAGGACAGCGTTAGTAAATACGGCAGTTTTAGCAGGGTAATGGAGAGCGAGGCAGGTTGCACTATATCCTGCCATTGTGGGCCATCAACCCTCGGCGTGTTGTATATCCGTAAATAATTTGTTTGTAATAACAAGTGGTAACTGTGGTTATCACTTGTTTTTTGCTTTAAACAGACTTGGCACAGATATTTATTACAGTGCCGTATAAATTTAAGTGTAATAAATTAAAAAACAACTGCAATTTTATTGCCAAATTAAAAAATTTGGTATCTACTAATTGACAAAACAAGCAAAAAATGAGATAATATATAATGTATGTTTATATCGTGTATGTGCGTTTAAATATAAGCAATAAAATTACAAATAATCAAATTGCGGATAATTAAAAATCAAAGGTTATTATCGCAGGAATATTTACATAAGGAGAATTATTTATGGCAAAAGAACTTGCAAAGTCATATAACCCATCTGATGTCGAAGATAAAATTTATGACTTTTGGACTAAGGGCAACTACTTTCACGCAGAAGTAGACAGCAAAAAACAACCGTACACCATTG
>CAZZHP010000147.1:0-1875 GCA_964653925.1 uncultured Eubacteriales bacterium
ATTTTGCATTTAATCTTTTCATACGCATTTTTCCCTTCAACAGATAATATAATTAGATAGGCCCTTAAAACTTATTAGGTATATCCAAAATGATACTATCCTATTATATAACTAAATTTAAACATACACAACAGTTATTTGAAAATTTTTTGAAAAATTAAAATAAAATAAACCTAATCATATTTATGTAAAATAACTAAACCGCAAGAACTCGGCTTATAATACAAGCAAGCCACAAAGCGGTTACTTTGTGGCTAATTGTCAGGGTCGATTTTTGTGAATTGCTTACGGTATACCTCAGGTTGAACTCCCATATTCCGCTTGAAACATTGTGAAAAATACGACGGAGAAGAAAACCCCGTAAATTCTGATATACTCGATATAGAATAGTTTGTAGTTAACAAAAGGTGTTTAGACTCCTCTATCCTTTTGCTTATCAAATAATTGATAGGGGATATATTATAATCTGCTGTAAACGAGTGAGATAAATAATATTTGTTTACCTTTGCAATAGAAGCGAGTTCTTTTAGCGTAATTGGGTTACGAAAATTCTCATCAATATATTTTTTGATAATTCTACAAGCAGAGTTGGTACTCTTGATTTCTTCGGCAGACATAGATATAGTAGTCTTGCGTAATATATTGATAACAATTAGTTCAAGTATATTCTGGCATACAATGTTTTTGTGAAGTAATTGTTTTTCAAATTCAGACAACATTATATTTATGTATGTTTCGAGCAGGTCCTTGTCCCTCTTGTAATGTAATATAGTATATTCACTTAAAGAACTTGGGTTTTTGGGGTCAATAAAGTTGAATGTAACGCTGTCAATGCCAATGGCAATGTATTCAAAATTTATGTCGCCCGCAAATTTTTCAACATGGTCTACCCCAGGGTTGATGATTATAAGGTCATTTTCTTCTACATTAAATTCTGATTTTTCGACGCAGAACAGACCGCGACCCCTCGTTACATAAATACATTCTGTAAAGTTGTGTGAGTGCATAGTGCTATGCCAATCAGAATTGTATTTAGATTTAGATAAATACAGAAGTTTTGCCCTAAGGTGTGTATCCTCACTTATATCCAATTTAAACAACTGATTACTCAAAGTAATTCCCTCCTCCTTAATTACCAAACGGCAGAATGCTTATAGCATTATTTTAACACAAAACCAAAAATATTGCAATATTTTTTTATCACATAATGTATAAATTTAATAAAATTTTTAGCAAAAAGCAAGAAATAACATAAAAAATATTGTAAGACTTGCATTATGACAAAATATCGAGAAAAAAATAGAAAAAATATATAAAAAATAATGAAAATAGCAATATATCTAAAAAAAAAGACAAGAAAAGTATTGTAAAATAAAAAATAAAATATTATACTATGTTATAAAGGTGGGCAAGTAACGCTAACCTTTGGAACTTATCGCCGAAAGGCAAAAATTATTTTTTAATTTAGAGAGGATGTAATATCTATGAAAAAGTTCTTAGCAGCTATTTTAGCTACTATGATGGTTGCTTCATTAGCAGCTGGTTGCGGTACAAACACTGACCCAACAGACCCAACAGAAGCACCAACAGAGCAAGAAACAGTAGCAACAGAACCAACAGGTACACTCAAAGTTGCAGTTCTTGAATCAGCTTATGGTTCAGACATGTGGAAGAAAGTTGCAGCAGCATTCGAGGCTCATTACTCAGATGTAAAGGTTGAGCTTACAGCTGACGCTAACATCGAAACACTTATCGACCCACAAATCTCAGCTGGTAACTATCCAGATGTAGTTCACCTTTCAACAGGCCGTGAATTTGGTCTTACAGAAACAATGATTTCTAACAACATGCTCAGAGATCTTTCTGGTATGCTCA
>CAZZHP010000148.1:0-1853 GCA_964653925.1 uncultured Eubacteriales bacterium
GGGCAACATCAGAGAAGGACCTTGCACAAATTAGGCTCGAACTAACCGAGCAGGGCTTCTTGAAAGCACCAAAGGGTAAGCAAAAGCCACCTGCCTCGCTACCGCCGATTAAGTTTATAACTGAGGATAATTTTACTATTCTGGTTGGCAGGAACAACTTGCAGAATGATAAATTAACCTTGAAATTATCAAATAAAAGTGATATTTGGTTTCATACTAAGGACATACACGGCTCGCACGCTGTGCTTGTGACAGAGGGCAGAGAGCCGAGTGACAGTGCGATTTTGTCGGCGGCTATGTTAGCGGCATATCACAGCAAGGCAAGGGGCAGTACTCATATTGAGGTTGACTACACGCTTGTGCGTTATGTGTCCAAGCCGATAGGCTCAAAACCAGGGAAGGTGATATATACAAACCAAAAATCGCTTGTAGTAGATGCCAAAATTCCCGACAATGTAAGGGTTGCAAGTCAGTAATTACCGACAGTATAAAGCAAAAATTAAACAACAAAAAGTGCCAAACACTATGCTTGGCACTTTTAATATTTTCAAAACAAAATATTTAAGATACAAATATAAAGTTACTCACTGCGTAATGCAACAACAGGGTCCTTTTTGGCGGCACTCCTTGACGGGATAATACCTGCCACAAGGGTCAAAAGCACGCTGATTATAATTAGGGCAACAGCAACAGGCACAGGCAATATTGCACTTAAATTGTGTATATTTGTCAATTTATGCAAGATTATATTGATAGGAATACACAGCAGATAAGTGATACCAACCCCCAAAAGTCCTGATGTAAAGCCGATTATCATAGTCTCGGCATTAAACATACTTGATACATTCCTCTTAGAAGCACCAATTGCCCTCAATATACCAATCTCTTTGGTGCGTTCTTGAACGGATATAAGCGTGATAACGCCAATCATAATAGAAGAAACAATAAGTGATACCGACACAAACGCAATCAGCACATAGGTTATAGCGTTTATAATCGTGGTAACAGATGACATAATCAGACCGACATAGTCAGTATAGGTAATCTCGGACAACTCGTCAACACCCTCGTTATATTTTGTTATGGCATCTTCGATAACATCTTTGTCGGCAAAGGTAGAGGCATAGATATTGATACTGTATGGGCTGTCTATATCAACATAGCCGAGTGTGGATAGGTTATCCTCGTAGGTTGAGTCGGAGAAAGTCAGAACCTCATCATAAAAAACAGCACATTGTTCATCTGTGTAGGTTTGCATAGCGTTATCAAGTGCAAAAACAAGTTGTTGTTGGCTCAACGCACCCATTTGCGAGGCAACTTGACCGGCATATTGTGCCTTAAATTGCTCCTCGACACTTTGGGCGAGCAGTTCCTCTATATCCTCGTCACTCATAGACTCTATATAATCTGCAATTTGGTCTGTGTTCATACCGACCTGTTGAGCCATAGCAGATGAAATGGCTCCCTCCATATCGGCTCTTGACATAGAGCCGAGTGTCTGCTCGACAGTTTGGTCTACTAACTCATCAGACGGTATGCTCGAAATCTTGATATAAGCCTCTGCCTTCTCTTGTTCGGTGAGGGAATTTATATATTCCTTAAAGTCGGTAGCCTTTTTGGAATTGTCAATGCTTCCATCGGTATCTTTAAAAGGCAGACCTGTAAAAATATCCGTATCAGGACTGTCAAGTTGGGCATTGATAGCATCAGATGACTTGGAACAGTCAATTAAATATTCGGTGAGTTCACCCGTATATGCGATAGAACCGGTAATCATAGTCGCCACAGCGTCTTTGTCGGGCTTGATAATGCCGGTTACTTTTAGTTTAAGTCCGTTGTCGTACAGGTATTTA
>CAZZHP010000149.1:0-1791 GCA_964653925.1 uncultured Eubacteriales bacterium
TTGTGATTATAATTTAATTATATAAGTTTAATATGTAAAAATCAAGCGAAAATTGATGACATTGGCTTGTCAGAGTAAATTCTCTCGATAGCCTCTGCAAAATACGGTGCAACAGGGAGAATTGTAAACTTGTCAAGCATACGGTCTTTGGTAACAGGGACAGTATCAAGCAAAATGAGTTCCTTGATAACGCTCTTGTCAAGTCTCTCGATAGCAGGGCCAGAGAGTACGCCGTGGGTAGCACAGGCAGAAACCTCGGTAGCACCGCCCTTTTCTACAATGGCAGCAGCAGCGTTGCAAAGTGTGCCGGCTGTATCAATCATATCGTCAAGGATAATAGCCTTTTTGCCACGAACATCACCGATAATGTTCATAACCTCCGAAACATTTGCCTTTGGTCTACGCTTGTCAATGATAGCGAGCGAAGCACCAATCTTAGCGGCAAAGTTCCTTGCCCTTGTAACAGAGCCAAGGTCAGGTGAAACTACAACATAATCATCGGTATTAGCACCGATTTTCTCACGCATGTGATTAGCAAGGATAGGAGCACCCAAAAGGTGGTCAACAGGAATATTAAAAAAACCCTGAATTTGGTTTGCGTGCAAGTCCATAGTAAGTACACGGTCTGCACCTGCAACTGTAATAAGGTCAGCACAGAGTTTAGCAGATATTGGGTCTCTCGCTTTGGCTTTTCTGTCCTGTCTTGCATAGCCAAAATATGGCATAACAGCGGTAATGCTTGCTGCTGATGCCCTCTTCATAGCATCAATCATAATAAGCATTTCCATAAGATTGTCATTTACAGGTGTGCAGGTTGATTGAACTATAAAGCAATCACTGCCACGAACTGACTCATGTAGGGAAACAGCGATTTCACCGTCGCTGAATGTCGCACATTCGCTGTTGCCCAAACGCAACCCAAGGCAGCCGGCTATTGCTTGTGCAACATCTTTGTTTGAACTGCCAGAAAAAATTTTGATGTCTTTACCGTGAAAATTCATCTTTATGCTCCTTTTCCGTAAATAAATAACTCAAATTACAATATGTAACTTAAATAAGTCAAATTATGTTATATATAACATAATTAAAAAAACACTACTACTATTATCTCATAAAAATTGAATTTTTCAAGCGTTTTATATAAGTTTTTATATTTTAACTATAATTTTTCTAAAATTCTACATCATATATATACAAAAACACTAACGGGTTTTTTGCACAAAAAAAGTGTAATATTCTAAACTCGCAAAATGGGCAAAAAAATTCAAAAATTTGTATTTTTTGAAAAATTTTTCGCATAAAACTATGGACTTTATTGCCAACTTGTGCTATAATTATTTGAGCGTATAGGATAATGCAGTCATTATATGTTTCTGCTTATTACTAAACGATAAATCAATAATTAAAATTTTATTTTTAGGAGGTTTTTTCAGATGGCTCACAAGTATGTATATCTTTTCTCTGAGGGCAACGGCTCTATGAGAGAGTTACTTGGCGGTAAGGGTGCTAACCTTGCAGAGATGACAAAACTCGGTTTACCTGTACCACAAGGCTTTACTATCAGCACTGAGGCTTGCACACAATACTATGAGGACGGCAAAAAGATTAATGATGAAATTTTTGCTGAAATTATGGAAAATATCACAAAGATGGAGGAAATCACCGGCAAAAAATTCGGTGACAAAGAGAACCCACTTCTCGTTTCTGTTCGTTCAGGTGCAAGAGCATCTATGCCAGGTATGATGGATACTATCCTCAACCTCGGTCTTAACGAAGAAGTTGTAGAGGTTA
>CAZZHP010000150.1:0-1786 GCA_964653925.1 uncultured Eubacteriales bacterium
TCTATATACCCCAAAAATAATCTCCATATATTTATAAGCATAGTTCCTCCGTCAATAAACAAACTCTAATTTTGATATAACACCTGCTATTTCTATTGTATTTTCGGATAAAAATTTTATTCTCAAATTATTGCCGTTAAAGCATAATATCATAGATTGAGTGTTAATTCTAACGGCGGTGTCAGTATATTCGAGTATCCCACGACAGCCGTTTACGCTTGCTAACCTGTTGCCTGTAAGTTCAATTTCTGGCATTTTCAAAATATTACACCCCTTTGTAATTAGCGTATTTACATATCATAATATGCGTTTGCCAGCATATATATTAGTGGTGATATTGTGAAAATCAAGTTTTTTTACAAAAAAAATCTAAATGTAGTTTCAATAATCTTATGTATATTTTTGGGTGTGTGTGCGGTAATTTTTTCGGCACAATGCAAACAGGGAGTACTGCGTGGCATTGACCTGTGCCTAAATCAACTTGTACCATCGCTATTTATTATAATTGTAATAGTTGAACTTATCATAAGGTGCGGAATATCAAACATAGGCGGTAGGCTGTTTACGAAATTTGCAAATATTATGTTTGGCGTTTCAAGGTCGGGTATGTGGGCAATTTTGTTATCGCTTGTGGGCGGTTATCCCGTAGGTGCAAGAGCAGTGGCAACTATGTATAATCGTGGCGAAATATCCTATATCGAGGCGGTACGCCTTGCCGATGTTTGCGTATGTGCAGGAACAGGATTTTTGATAAATTTTGTGGGAGCATCACTGTTACACAACAAAAATTTAGGAATTATATTGTTTGTCGCACAGGTTATGTCGGTGTTGGTTATAGCAACAATTACCCGATTTACATCAAGGCAAAGGGTAATAAACACCAAGTTAAACACGATTTTTACAGAGCAAAAGTTTAGCAGTATACTTGTTGAGTCGGTCAATTCGGGGGCTAAAACCTGCCTTTATATGAGTTCGGCAGTTGTAGCTTTTTCCGGTTTTATAGCACTAATTCAAGAGATTGCGTTAAGGTTGTTTGGCTCTGACTTGGCGTTTAATGTGCTTAAAATTACTTGCGAGGTAACAGGGGCTTGCGAGGAATATGCTGGCAAGGTTAGTTTATGTATGCTCGGTTTTATTGTGGGCTTTGGGGGAATATGTGTTCACTTTCAAATTTTCGGAATTTTATCAAAACTTGATATAAGCAAATCACGATTTTTACTGTTTAGGGTCATACAGGGTATGCTAACGGCTGGGTTTGTGTGGGTATTTCTGCGGATATTTCCACAAACCGAGCAGGTTTTTGCTACTATATCGACAACACCGACTTATGACTCTAACACAACTGTATTTGGGGCGATGGTTTTGGTGCTTACTATGTCAGTTTTTATTTTTACAATTTGGAGGAAAAATTTATGTGTGGAATAGTAGGTTGGCTTGATAATAGTGTAGATTTAAGGGATAAAAAAGAGATTTTATATAATATGCAAGATAAAATAGAGCGAAGGGGTCCGGACGAAAAAGGTGAATTTATAACAAGAAATGTCGCACTTTTGCACAGACGGCTTGCTATAATTGATATCGAAAACGGCAAACAACCTATGCACATAAGCCATAGCGGAACAGAATATGTAATAGTTTACAACGGCGAACTTTATAATACCGATGATTTGCGTAACGAGTTAATTAAATTCGGCTATAAGTTTGTTGGGCATAGCGATACAGAGGTAGTGCTGACATCTTATATACATTGGGGGGAGGAATGTGCTAATAAACTAAACGGAATTTT
>CAZZHP010000151.1:0-1768 GCA_964653925.1 uncultured Eubacteriales bacterium
TCGCTTAAAAGTTGATTGTTTAAATCTTGTATAAGTTGCTCTTTGTCGGATATTTCCTGTTCAAGTTTCTTTATCTGTGATAATCGTTTCCTTTCAGTCGCCTGTTGCTCTTTGCGTAATTTATATTCGTTAACCTTAGGAGCCTTTTGTGATGTTTCTCCCTCATTTTTTGCGTTGAGATTTGCCTGCTTTTCGGCATAATAATCATAATTGCCAATATACTCCCTGACTCCGTCATTAGTCAAAATCAAGATTTTGTCAGCAAGTTTATTGATAAAATATCTATCGTGGCTGACAAGCAACATTGTGCCAGAATAATTTTTGAGTGTTTCTTCGAGTGCCTCTCGAGATGCGGTATCAAGATGGTTTGTCGGCTCATCAAGCAATAAAAAGTTATCACCCCTCAGCATTAGGCGTAACATTGATAGCCTTGCTCTTTCGCCACCGCTCATCTTAGAAATCGGTTTAAAGACATCATCACCCTTGAACAAAAATGAACCAAGTGCCGACCTGACCGCTGTTTCGGTCATTTGCGGGAATGTGTCCCATATCCAATCTATCGCAGTCTTGTTTAAATCAAGGTTGCCCTGCATTTGGTCAAAATAACCTACATCAACCTTACTTCCAAAAGTGACATCACCGTCATCTTTTGGAACTTCATCTGTCAAAATTCTAAAAAAGGTGGTCTTGCCACAGCCGTTTGCACCGAGCAGAAATACCCTCTCGCCCTTACAAATTGTAAAAGAAATATTCTTGAAAAGTTGTTTTTTGCCAAATGCCTTTGCAATATTGTTGCATATAAGCACATCTCTACCGCTCTCACGGCTAGGTTCGAGCCTGAAACTTTGCAGTCCCATTTGGGCTTGTTCGGGGGTTATTAATCTGTCCTTAATTCTGTCAATTTCTTTTTGTTTACTTGCGGCTGTTACATAGTTATGTGCCTGATTAAAGCGTTTTTGCTGTTCAATTATGCCTTCTATACGCTTGATTTCTTTTAAATCATTTTCGTATTTATTTTTGACAGCCTCATCTACCTGTTGTTTTTTCCTGATATATTCGGAATAATTGCCTGTGTAAAGCCTTATATGTTGATTTTCGAGTTCAATAGTTTTGTTGGTAACGGCATCTAAAAAATATCTGTCATGGCTAATTATAATCATAGCACCATCAAAATTTTTGATGAAATTCTCGAGCCAAATTACAGAATTTATATCAAGGTGGTTTGTAGGCTCATCAAGCAACAGGATAGTAGACTTTGATAATAATAATTTTGCAAGGCTTATCTTGGAGCGTTGACCACCGCTTAGTTTCTCGGTCGGCATATTAAATTGTTCTTCGGTAAAGCCAAGTCCGATTAAAGTTGCCCTTGTCCTGCTTTTGTAGGTAAGTCCGCCGTTACGCTCAAACTTCTCTAAGAGTTCTGCGTGTTTAATAATTATGTCATCATTTTTATCGGTTGTCTGTGAGAGTTTAATACTTAAATATTCAAGTTCGTTCTCCATAGAAATCAAGTCATCGAAAACGCTCAAAAGTTCAGAATAAATGCTCCTATCCTTTGTGCTGCAAGCGTGTTGTTCCATATAGCCGATAGTGGCATCTTTGGCGAGGAACACTCCCCCGTCACTTTGTTCAAGTTGTCCACACAAAATCTTGAATAGCGTGGTCTTGCCGACACCGTTAAGGCCTATGAAGCCAACCTTATCTTTGCTTTCTATATCAAAAGAAACATCTGAAAATAGTTGTTGTTCCCCAAAATTTATTGCCAAAT
>CAZZHP010000152.1:0-1686 GCA_964653925.1 uncultured Eubacteriales bacterium
AAGCCTGTAATGCTTATCCTCTATGTAGCCGTCCTCTGTTTGCAGACCGCCAAAATATTTTTTGTTATTGTATCTTAGCGGCTCTATAAACCCTTTGGTAACGACCTTTTCCCTATTATTCTGCAAGATAGCAATATCCTCGCCGTAACGGTACATATTGGCGATTAGTAACTGCCTGTTCATTTTGTGTAACCTCTCCCCCCGTATAATCAAGCCTTAAAGAAACAAAAGTCCCCGCTGTCCTCTCTTATCACCGCTTTAAGTTCGACAAGTTCGTTCTGCCACATTTGATATGCCTTTTGTTGGAGGTTACCCCTATGGGTAACCTCCACGTTGCCGGCCTTGAAGCTGTCAACATCTTGTGCATATAAACTGTAACGGTAATAAGCGTAAATAGCAGCGGCAGTAGTCAGTCGCCTCTCTAACTGCTGTGTAATAGGCACATAGCAAATTTTCTGTATATGCTCACAAGCCTCAACACACAAAAACAGCCACTCTGACACTACACTCTTGTCTATACCCGATATAAACTGAAATCTCTCTGCTACATCACTTACGCACATAATTCACCCTACACCTTTTTTATATTAGCAAACAAGTTTCTTGGCACTGTCGGCAAAAATTTTGGCAAAGCCTGTGATACAGCTTACAGTTGCTCTTTCAAGTTGTCTGTCAATAAGTTTGTCATAGTCAACCGTTACATCACCTGCTTGCACCATTTCAAGTGCAAAGTTCTTGTCAATACCGATAATTGTATCACTTGCAAGTTCAGGAATATGTACAAGCGTAGCACCCATTGGTGTAATCATCTTGCCCGTACCTTGAAAGTTAAGTCCGGCGGCAGCGTCCTTCATCTCGGATAAAGCAAGAATTTTTTGCATAAGAGCCGTAGGTACTAAAATTGTATTAAGTTCATAAGGGGTAAGTTCCGCCCAAAGTTTAATCAAGTCGTTATAGGTAATTACACCCTTAGTATCAACCGTTATGCTTGTGCAAGCGTTGTTGTTGCCGTCGCCGTTGAGCAATACATCAACCGCATCTTTGAGTTGAGATTTGGCAATATAAGCACCGATTTGCTTCAAAGTAACTGTAAACAGGTCAATTCGTTGGAACCTGATAGCCTCGTAACTTGACACGAGCATTCTGCCACGCTTGTGTAATTTGACAAGATTTTCTTGCATTTTAATTACAGTTTGAGGGATATACGCACCCTCGTTTACAGGTTCAAGCGTTAGGTCATCACCGCTTTGCTCGGCAGTAATTGTACGGTAATCTATGCCGTCAATCTTGGTAGTAGTGGCAACAATATTTGCAAGCACATTTGCCTGCTCCATACCTGTTGCAACTGCTCTGCGAACATACTCTGGGAATAAGGCGGCAGAGTCGGAGGTCTGAAAGAATTTTTCGACTCTGTCCGATGACTTACCGCTGACCTTGATGTCGAACCTCTTTAATTGTCTCGAAAAAGCGTCAAGTTTCTCGTATTGAGTGCCGACATAAGCGTCGCTCGGGTCTAATTCTTCAAGCACCTGTGTCAAGGTCTTGCCACGAACGCCATACATACTCTTGTCAATTTTAATAGTTTCAAAATTTGCCATAATAATCATTCTCCTTTACAAATTAAAGTATAAAGCCAATCTTGCCGTTGCCACTTTCAAGCACAAGATATTCCCTGCCGTTTTGGCT
>CAZZHP010000153.1:0-1649 GCA_964653925.1 uncultured Eubacteriales bacterium
TTTTATTAATAAGGTTAAAAGTACCGCCATAAATAGCACTGCAACAGATTATATGGTCGCCCGATTTAGCAATATTTGTAATGGCAATTAATGTAGCAGCCTGACCGGAGGAGGTAAGCATAGCACCCACGCCACCCTCTAAGTCGGCAATTTTGCCCTCAACCGCACATAGTGTCGGGTTGGCAAGTCTTGTGTAGAAAAACCCTTCTTCTTCAAGGTCAAACAACCTGCCCATAGTATCTGCGGAGTCATATCTAAATGTTGTACTCTGTACAATAGGCACTACCCTTGATTCGCCGTTCTTTGGCTCATAACCGGAATGTAGACATTTTGTTTCAATTCTCATAAAAATCACACCTTTCAAAAATTTTGTGTATTCAAATAGCAATATTTAAGCAATTTTAATTTATATAATAACAAGTCTTTGGCACAAGACTAATATTAAAAAGCACTTTACACGATAGATTATAGAATATCAGCAATATCGTAAATAAGTCTTTCGGTCTTTTCCCAGCCAAGACAAGGGTCGGTGATAGACTTACCATAAATACCCTCGCCAATTTTTTGGCAACCATCTTCGATATAACTTTCAATCATAAGACCCTTGACCATTTGTTTAATTTCGCTTGAATGAGTGTAACTATACAGCACATCTTTACTAATTCTAATTTGCTCTAAATAATTTTTGTTAGAGTTAGAGTGGTTTGTATCTATGATAACAGCAGGGTTCTGGTATCCTCCGTTACAGTATTTCTCATATAATGATATTAAATCTTCGTAATGATAGTTAGGGTTAGTTTGACCGTGTTTGTTTACCCAACCACGCAAAATAGCGTGAGCATAAGGGTTGCCTGTTGTCTCGACCTCCCAGCCTCTGTATATAAATGTATGCGAAGATTGTGCTGCGGTAATCGAGTTAAGCATAACGGTTAAGTCCCCAGATGTAGGGTTTTTCATACCAACAGGTATACCTAACCCGCTTGCCGCTAATCTGTGTTGCTGATTTTCGACCGACCTTGCACCAACTGCCACATAAGATAACAAGTCAGACAAATATCGGTGATTATCCGGATAGAGCATTTCCTCAGCACAAGTAAAGCCTGTTTCCTTGACAGTTTTAATATGCAATTTACGCATAGCAATCAAACCGCTTAACATATCAGGGGCGGAGTTAGGGTCAGGTTGATGTGCCAAACCCTTGTATCCTTCGCCTGTTGTACGGGGCTTGTTTGTGTATATTCGTGGAATTATAAATAACTTATCTTTTACTTTCTCTTGCACTTTAACAAGACGAGAGATATAATCAAGTACCGAAACCTCGTTATCGGCAGAGCATGGACCAATTATAAGTAAAAGTCTGTTATCATTACCGGATAAAATATTTTTGATTTGCTCATCTCGGCTATTTTTTATTTGTTCAATGTTAGAATCAATAGGGTAAAGTTCCTTGAATACCTTTGGTATAGGCAACTCACGCTTAAATTCCATTTGCACTGTAAGCACTTCCTTAAAATAAATAGTTGTATATTTATACCATTATAGCATTTTTTAGTTAATCTTTCAATAGTTTTACCATTTACTTTGTAAATTAATATAGGTTCATTGTAAAATGAAATAGGACACAAAAAATCATAGCAGATGTGGTATAA
>CAZZHP010000154.1:0-1605 GCA_964653925.1 uncultured Eubacteriales bacterium
TTTGCCCTGCAACAGAGGTTAGCCGACTTGGGCTATTATAAATATGATGTTGACGGCAAATTTGGACAAGGCACGCAGAGAGCCGTAACGGACTTCCAATATATTAACAATTTCAGCACAGACGGTATAGTTGACACTGCCCTTTTGGAGGTATTGTTTAGTAACGAGGCTATCCCGCTTAGCAACGAATAAGGTTTATGCGGCGGAGTGCAAGAGTTTTTTGCACTCCGCTAAATTTTATTAAAGGGAGAAAATAATGGCATTAGACGGAATTTTTTTAAGGCATATAATAAGTCAGATAAAAAGTGAGGCACTCTCTGCCCGTATAACGCAGATATATCAGCCTAATAGGGAAGAAATTGTTATTGCCCTGCGTGGATTTGACGGTGCGAAGAAGTTGCTGATAAGCACTCGTGCTAACTCGCCAAGGATACATTTTACCAATTCTGCACCCGAAAATCCGCCTGTTCCGCCGATGTTCTGTATGCTGTTACGCAAGAAACTCGGCTCGGGCAAACTTGTAGATGTCAGACAAAATAACAGTGACAGGACAATCTTCCTTGATTTTGATACTGTTAACGAGTTGGGTGACTGCGTCAGACTGACTGTTGCGGTCGAGATTATGGGCAAATACAGCAATATTGTGCTGTTTAACGCACAAACGGGGATAATTATTGACGCCTTAAAGCGTGTTGATATGACTATGTCAAACCTCCGTTTAGTTCTGCCGAACCTTAAATACGAAACTCCGCCGGCACAGGACAAACTTGACTTGCTTGTTGACTCGGCAGAGGATATTACAAATGCTATTATATCAAACGGCACCGAGATGGCACTTAACAAGGCGATTTTGAGTACGGTTATGGGCAGTTCGCCACTTGTTTGCCGTGAGATTGAAAATAACATTTCTAATACAAAAAATGCCAAATTGACTAATCGCAACCTTGATGAGGGTCAACAAGGGGAGCTTTTGTCGGAGATTATTAGGCTGGCACAGATTGCAAGGGACTGCTCGGGGACTCCGGTTATGCTAATTCTTGATGAGGATAAGCCGTTTGAGTACTGCTTTATGGATATAAAGCAGTACGGGGGCAGTGCGGTTATTAGGGAATACCCGAATTTTTCACAATTGCTTGACAGTTTTTACATCGAGAAGGACACCTCCGAGCGAATGCGTTGTTCGGCACAGGACTTGTTCAAGTTGACAAATAATCTTATAGACAGGCTCAGTCGCAAGATAAACACCCAACAGGGCGAACTTACAGAGTGCAAAGAGCGTGAAAAGTGGCGAGTTTACGGCGACTTGCTCCAAGCAAATTTGTACCGTGTACCATCAGGCAGTACGAGCATTACTGTTGAAAATTTTTATGATGAAAATTACTCTGCGGTCACCATTCCGCTCAACCCTGCGATGTCTCCGTCGGCAAATGCCCAAAAATTTTACAACGAATACCGCAAATTAAAAACAGGCGAGAGGATATTAAGTCAGCAGATTGAACAGGCAACGCAAGACTTGATTTATATTAACTCGGTGGCAGATGAATTATCACGGGCAACATCAGAGAAGGACCTTGCACAAATTAGGCTCGAACTAACCGAGCAGGG
>CAZZHP010000155.1:0-1539 GCA_964653925.1 uncultured Eubacteriales bacterium
AGCTCTACTATCTCCGTGATAGAGTTGGTAAGGCTGCTAAGGTTAAGGAAGTTATTAGATAATTTTTTCTTAAACTTACAAGGGAGTCAGTTTTCTGGCTTCCTTTTTTGTTTTTTAAAAATAGTGTAATTTATTAATTTTTTGTATTGAAATTTTTGCAATAAATTGTTATAATGATATTATCTAATGGTGTGTAAAGAAGGTTATGTTGATGGATTTACATTTATTAACAAGGATAGATAACAAAAAGCAGAACTTGTCCAAAGGGCAGAGGCTCATAGCAAAATATATAGAGGAGAATTACGACAAGGCGGCATTTATGACTGCACTCAAACTCGGTGATACTGTCGGTGTCAGCGAGAGTACAGTTGTTAGATTTGCTATGGAACTTGGTTATGATGGCTACCCTAAATTACAGAAAGCTATGCAAGAGATGATTAGGGACAAGTTGACATCATTACAGAGGATTGATGTAACTGCTTCAAGAATATCTGACGAAAATATCCTCGAATCTGTCCTTAATCAAGATATAGACAAGATTAGGCGAACATTAGAGGAGACCTCATACGATGACTTTAACGAGGCAGTTAATTCTATTGTCAAAGCTAAAACTATTTACATATATGCGGTACGCTCTACTACGGCTCTGAGCAATTTTTTGGGTTATTATTTGCAACTTATCTTTGGTAATGTCAGGGTCATAAACAGTACAAATAAGTCCGAAATTTACGAGCATCTGTTCCGTATTTCCGGCGAAGATGTAATTATAGGAATTAGTTTCCCAAGATATAGTCAGGCAGCCGCCCATACAATGAAGTTTGCCCACGAACGGGGTGCATCGGTAGTTGCAATTACAGACAGTATGATGTCTCCGATTGTCTCTTATGCGGATTCCGTGCTTATCGCCCGAAGTGATATGGCATCGGTTGTTGACTCTCTCGTAGCACCTTTAAGCCTTATCAATGCACTTATTGTGGCTACTGTTATCAAAAACAAAGAGAGCGTCAAAATGACCTTTGCAAAACTCGAAGATGTCTGGACACAGCAGGGTGTTTACGCAAATTCCTCTGTAAATCAAAGTAATAATTCTAATGATGAAAAATAAGGTTATAGTTATAGGTGGAGGCCCTGCCGGTATGATGGCGGCAGGTACTGCTCAAAGTTTGGGAGCAGATGTAACTCTGCTCGAAAAAAACGATAAATTAGGCAAAAAATTGCTAATTACAGGCAAGGGCAGATGTAACATCACCAACAAATGCTCGGTTGCCGACTTGATTGCAAATGTTCCTGTCAACGGCAGATTTTTATATAGTGCGTTTAATTATTTCACAGCTGATGATACCATAGATTTTTTTGAGCAGAACGGCGTAAAAACTAAGGTCGAACGGGGCAACAGGGTTTTCCCTGAGTCAGACAAAGCGAGCGATGTCTGCAAGGCTATGAAGAAATTTGTGCTTGACAGCGGTTGCAAAATTATAAAAGGTACTGCCGAAAAACTGCTCACGGCAGATGGCAAAATTACAGGTGTAATTACAAAAG
>CAZZHP010000156.1:0-1513 GCA_964653925.1 uncultured Eubacteriales bacterium
CAGGAAAATCTGCAAGACTTGGCAGGAGTACAACGGCTATCGGGATAATTTTAAGGTTGTCTGGAACAACATTAGTTTGCAGGACGAAAACGAACTTGCAAACGCAAGGCTGACCAATGCACAGGCATTACAGTTGGAGCAAAGTCTGGGTGTTGGTAATCAAATTTAATATAAAGAGGTGAGAAAATGAACAAAAATGCAAAGATTTTAAAAAGTGCCTGTGATGTATCACAAGAGGATATGGCTCTTATAGGCAAGTATACACGCAGACCGCTTAATGCTGATGAGGTTTATACCTTCTCGGTTGTGCTGTGCGATAACGAAATTGACAGGGATTTTGAGAGGTTTAACAAGGAGTCTCTTGAAAAATTAAAAGAAATGTTTGTCGGCAAAAGCGGAATATTTGACCACGAGCCAAGAGCGGAAAATCAGGTGGCAAGAATTTATGACACTTATGTAGAGGAAATCTCGGGGCAGACCACTATGGCAGGTGATACCTACTGCCGACTGATTGCAAAGGCATACATACCGGTATGCGACAAGACTAACGATATTATCATTATGCTTGACAGCGGTATTCAAAAAGAGGTCAGTGTCGGTTGTGCTATGGGCAAGAGTGTTTGCTCGGTATGCGGTGGCGAAAACGGTGACTGTCAGCACCGCAGGGGCAAAAGTTACAACGGTCAAATGTGTTATTTTGAACTTTCAGACCCTTACGATGCTTACGAGTGGAGTTTTGTGGCTGTCCCTGCACAAAGGGGTGCAGGCGTTATCAAGTCGTTTGAGCAGGAAAAATCAGAGATTAAAAGTATTTTAAAGGCATACGAGGACAAGCAAAAAGGTGATAATAACGGCAATATCGGGGATATTGTCAGCATTAAGGAGTATATACATAAACTCGAAAAGTTGGCTGTACTCGGCGAGCAATACCGCAAATCACTTGTAAGCGAAGTGCAAAAATTGATGATTATCTGCGAGCCTAAACTTGACGGCAAGCTGATTGAGTCGGTTGTGCAAAAACTTGATATAACCGAACTTGAAAGTTTTAAGTCCGCTTATCAACAGAAGAAGGCCGACAAAAGGGTTGTTAAACCTCAACTTTTGCAGACAAATACGGATATATCCTGCAAAGATGATGTTTTGTTTATGATTTAATTTAAAATATAAAATTTATAAAGGAGAATGATTATTATGGCAAATTACAATGGTTTTGATGAAGGTATTATTACGGTCGAGGCTGACGCGGGGCTTACAGCAGTAGGTGTGCCTGTCAAGATTACCGACACAGGCAAGGCTGCCAAGTGCAGTGCTGATGATGTTTTTTGCGGTGTTTGTGTGAACTTGCGTAACGGCTATGCCGGTATCGCGGTTAAGGGTTATGTAGAGTTGCCTTTAACAGGCACTTGCACAGCAGGTTACAACAAACTTGCGGTTGGTGACAACGATACTGTTGCCGTTAGCCAAAACGGCAGGGAATATCTTGTGCTTGAAAGTGGCAACGGCAAGATTGGCT
>CAZZHP010000157.1:0-1511 GCA_964653925.1 uncultured Eubacteriales bacterium
TGACTGCTCTCAGGAGCAGGCAAAGTACCCTCAACACGGGCAAACATTGTTGCAGCCTCGAACACGCTTGTCTGCTCAACGCTTGTAGCCTCGATAAGTCCGTCAGCATAGAGTTGAGATAGGGCGGAGTTCATACCGTGATAACGCAAACCGCCTGCGTGGTTTGAAGACGGTATAAAGTTAGAGCCGAGAGTGTACATCTTGGAGAGCGGACAAACCATACCGGTATCGCAGTAGTCATATACATAACTGCCACGGGTTAAACTTGGGCATGACGCAGGTTCAACAGCAATAAATCTATAATCATTTTCGCCACGGAGTTTCTCCCTCATAAACGGAGCAATAAGTCCGCCGACATTTGAACCGCCACCGGCACAGCCGATTATTATATCAGGTTTAACGCCGATTTTGTCAAGGGCAATTTTAGATTCAAGACCTATAACTGACTGATGTAAAAGCACTTGATTAAGCACCGAACCTAAAACATAGCGGTAACCATCAAGTTTAGACGCAGTTTCGACAGCCTCTGATATAGCACAGCCAAGACTACCGGTAGTATTAGGGTGAGCCTGCAAAATCTTGCGACCAACTTCTGTTGTTTCTGATGGGGAAGGAGTAACATTAGCACCATAAGTACGCATTACTTCACGGCGGAAAGGCTTTTGCTCGTAAGAAACTTTAACCATATAAACCTTGCAGTCAAGGTCAAAGTAAGAGCAAGCCATAGCCAATGCAGTACCCCATTGGCCAGCACCTGTTTCGGTTGTAACACCTTTAAGTCCTTGCTTCTTTGCATAATATGCTTGTGCAATAGCACTGTTAAGTTTGTGGCTACCTGATGTGTTAGTACCCTCAAATTTGTAGTAAATCTTGGCAGGAGTACCAAGTGCCTTTTCGAGGAAATAGGCTCTCACAAGCGGAGACGGTCTGTACATTTTGTAGAAATCAATAATTTCATCTGGAATGTCAATAAAAGGGGTGGTGTCGTCAAGTTCTTGTTTGCATAGTTCATCGCAGAATACAGGTGATAAGTCTTGTAAAGTCATTGGTTTGAGAGTTTGCGGGTTTAATAGCGGAGCAGGCTTATTTTTCATATCTGCTCTCAGGTTATACCATTGTCTTGGTATCTCACTTTCTTCCAAAAAGATTTTGTAAGGAATATTTTTATCCATAATATCAAGTCCTTTCTGATAATAAATAATTGTAGATAAAACAAAAACTCTTGCCCTATAAATTAGGACAAGAGATATAATCACCTGCGGTGCCACCTAAATTGCTTGATTAACAAGCCCCTTTATACATATACTAACATATATGCACTGATGTAACGGTCAGTCCCCGTCATTCCTACTAATACAAATTATGATATAACAAAATGCACTTTCAGTCTGCCCTCACAAGTCCATTCGCCTTAAAAGGTAATGCTACATCACACCTACCGTAGCTCTCTGAATTATCTTTGTACAAAGGTTACTAATCTTGTTCAACGGTTATATTATCAACTAACTATT